>PWGR01000026.1 GCA_003554565.1 Clostridia bacterium | reverse complement strand
TGTAAGGTGCCCAGCCACCTCACTCATGATCAGGGGAAGCGAACCACCGTCCGTCATTATGAAGGCAACTGAAAGAGACGGATCGCGAGCCCGGATGCCCGCCACGGCTGGAAGCAGCTGACTGTGCAGTTCCAGGCAGACCACCGGCATTCTGTACAGGTCATCCGCCTCCCGCACCCTGCTGTGATGTGGCGACGCCTTCTCCTCTATGGCCAGAACGCGCATCTGCAGGGGCGTATATCTGAGCTTCATAATGTGACCGGCATCATTCGAAAGCTCACCGGTCATCCGTGGACCCCAGACAACAACGTGAAACCCACCGCTGCCGAGCTGCAGGTCCATTGCGGTCGTGTTGACCAGCACCCGATCCCCCCGGCGCAGCGCTCCCGTAACATGAAGGTAATTCAGCGCCAGGGACGTTTCGTCCCGGTCGAGAATCCGCACCTCACATCGCTGCAGTCCTTCACGCAGTAACTGCGCATACTCCACCCGGGCTTCGTGCACCCCATAGCATCGAGACAATATGTTCCCCTCAATCTCATTCGCGCTTTGCGGAATTCGCGGCTGAGAAGTGCTCGATGTGATAATTCACAGCAGCAACGGTGGCCTGCACGGCAGCGCGCGACCAATCATCTCCCTGCACAGGCGCGGCACCAACGATGAGAAGCGATGCGATCCGCTGCCGCAGCAGGCTGTGCTGAACGCAGACAACGGGACCCGCCGCCATATCCACCGAGCGGATGTCCTCCATCTGTATATAGTGCCCGGGGGGCAGAATCTCATTGAGCGCCCGGGTGGCGGCCTCAGCAGACAGTCGCCCGTGCTTCGCCCGGGCGATACCCCCGTCCGCACGACCCGTCGCATCCCCACTCGCTGTCCGCACGGTCACCTCAACCTCCAGATACTGCTGCCCCGGGTGGCTGGTCGAGCGGATGCTGACCAGCTCAATCCATGCAGTTCCGCTGCCCGTGGACTGTTCGCCGGACCGGCCAGAACCGGAGGTGAGACTCGCCACACTGACTCGCTTGTGATCCACCTGAAGTCCCCACTTGGCCGCCAGGGCACTTTCGATATCACGGACTATCTGCTTTGGATGCCGCTCATCGCCCGCCAACACGTGAAACTCTTCAATCGCGCCCCAGTCATTGCAGACCAGGCGACAGGACTGTATGCCGGGCAGCTGCCCCACCAGCTCCTGCACCTCATCCTCGGTGACTTCCTCCGGCAGTTGGTCTTGTTTCTCTGAAGAACCCATGGACCTCCCCCTGTTTTCTTATGCTGGGAGCGGGCCGGGGCCCGCCCCTGCTCCCTCCTCATTCCGCAGAAGCACCTGTCAATCCTGCACCAGCTCTCGTCCCAGTTCGAGCGCCTGCTCATTTATGGGAATCAGACTGTGCCTGGCCGGGGGCAGCACCTCAGAAAGGACGGCCTTCAGGCGTTCAAACGGCACGACTCCGGTCACCGTGGACACCGCACCCAGCATGATCATGTTGGCCACGCGCGTATTTCCCATAGCATCTGCCTCATCAGTCACCGATATGGAGAACACTTCGATGTCATCTCGCTGCACCGAATCGTCAACAAGAGAACTGTTGATGAACAGGTAGCCGTCCTTCTGCACCGCATCCCTGAACTTCATCAGGGACGGGCGATTCATCACAACGCACAGGGTAGGTTCGGTGACCACAGGAGATCCGACCGGCTCATCTGACAGCACCACCCCGCAGTTGGCAGTACCCCCTCGCTGCTCTGGACCGTAGGAGGGCATCCAGGAAACGTACTTGTCCTCCTTCATGCCCGCATACGCGAGCATCTGGCCCATGAGCATGATGCCCTGCCCACCAAAACCTGCCATAAGGACTTCTTGATGCATGTCACTCACCCTCCCCGGGGGTGCAAAACTCACCGAGAGGATAATACCGCACCATGTGCTCCTTCACCCACTCGAGCGATTCGACCGGACTCATGCCCCAGTTGGTCGGACAGTTAGATAGTATCTCCACCAGAGCGAAGCCCTCCCCATCAAGCTGGGTCTGAAAAGCCTTCCCTATTGATCGTTTAGCGGACATGATCCCCCGCGCATCGTGACACGACACACGAGCCAGATATGCAACACCCGGCAGGGTGGACAGCATCTCACACACCCTGATTGGACTGCCGCTGTGATCGGGGTCCCGGCCGGCCGGTGAAGTGGAAGCTTTCTGGCCGACCAGAGTGGTGGGTGCCATCTGGCCACCGGTCATGCCATATATCGCGTTGTTGATGAATACGACGGTGATATTTTCTCCTCGCATCGCAGCGTGAACAATTTCCGCCGCCCCTATGGATGCCAGATCTCCATCTCCCTGATAGGTAAACACTACCGAATCGGGGTGCACCCGTTTGATTCCCGTGGCAACCGCCGGGGCACGGCCGTGCGCCGCCTGCTGGAAATCCACTTCAAAGTAATCATAGGCAAAAACCGAACACCCGACCGAGGCAATGCCGACCGCCCGATCTTCCAGCTTTAGATCGTCAATTACCTCAGCCACCAGCCGGTGGGCGACCCCGTGCGTGCAGCCCGGGCAATAGTGGGTCACCACATCGGTGAGCGACTTTGGCTTCTCGTACACAGCCTTCATCGGCGACCACCCACCTTCCGCATCATCTCTTCCATGGCGGAAATGATGTCCCGATAGTCGGGCATCACTCCACCGGTTGTGCCGTAAAACTGCACAGGTACACGACCCTGCACCGCCAGGCGGACATCCTCCACCATCTGACCCAGGCTCATCTCCACGGTACGGAAACCGTCCACGCGATCGGAAAGCTCGTCAAAAGGCTCCTGCGGGAAAGGCCACAGGGTCTGCGGGCGCACCAGGCCGACTGCGTGGCCGTCCTCGCGCATCTGCTCGACTGCCTTCTGTACGATGCGTGCGGTAGTCCCGTATGCAACAAATGCAAAGTCCGCATCGTCCGTCGCCCGAGTCTCCCAGCGGACCTCTTTTTCCGTCATCTGGCGGTACTTGTCGTTCAGCTTCCTGTTATGTTCCCACAACTCCTCCGGGTCAAGATACAGGGAGTTTATAAGGTTGAAATTGTCCCGGCCGCGTTTGCCGGTCGTGGCCCAGTCAGGGGGATCCGTGACTTCTGCCATGTCCGGGAACACGACGGGCTCCATCATCTGACCCATGACCCCATCACCGACCACCATGACGGGGTTTCTGTACCGGTCGGCAATCTGAAATGCCTCATAAGTCATATCCACGAGCTCCTGCAGGCTGGCCGGCCCCAACACCACGGTGCGGTAGTCACCGTGACCACCGCCCCGGGTGGCCTGGAAATAGTCAGACTGGGCGGGCTGAATGCCTCCCAGTCCCGGGCCACCGCGCACCATATTGACGATGACACCGGGAATCTCCGCCCCTGCGAGGAACGAGATGCCCTCCTGCTTCAGGCTTATACCGGGACTGGACGAAGATGTCATGGCTTTCGCCCCTGCCCCGCCTGCTCCATAGACCATGTTGATCGCGGCGACTTCACTTTCGGCCTGCAGAAACACCCCTCCTACCTCCGGCAGACGCCACGACATGTATTCCGGTAGTTCGTTTTGCGGGGTTATGGGATATCCAAAGAAGTGCCTGCAGCCGGCACGAACGGCGGCTTCACCCACCGCTTCATTACCCTTGAAAAGCTGTAGGTCGCTCAACTCATCTCCCTCCATCCCTCGAATTCTCCGTCTTCCGTCCCCCATCGGGGCGGTAGATCTCAATTGCTACGTCAGGGCAGACCCTGGCGCAGAAGCCACAGGATATGCAATCGTCCTGCGCCGTAATCTCCGGCATCCTGTACCCCGAGCGATTGAGCCGGTCAGAAAACAGGATTATCTCTTCGGGACAGGCCTGCACACAGAGACCGCAGCCCTTACAGCGGTCCTCATCGAACACCCAACGTTTGCTCATGATAGTATCTTCCCTTCAGATCTTGCGTCCCCTCAAAACCACGCAGCCCGCATGTGAGGCTCAATCAGGATCGGCTCCAGATCCCATCTCCCCCATTCCTTCCGCAGCTCGGGATACCGGCGGTCATCAGCCACGTGTATGCTTATCCCCACGGCCACAACTGGTCGATCAACCTCGGCAGCGGCACTCCCCACCACTTTCACACCGCGCACGATGTCATCCGGAGAGGTCCGATCTCCCAGGTGAGGGTTGGCTATCAGCCCCTCGAATCGCACTCTGCCCGCGCTCTCCAGAATCTCAACTGACCTGACTATTCGTTCAACCGTGCTGCTGTCCGGCCTATACGGGTTTACGACCATGAAGCAGGCGGCCCGGGTCCGCCGCACGGTGTCATGCAGTGCACCGAGCACCCTTGCCCCGGACTCTCCTCCACCGACGTCGACAATGCAACGCTCCGACTCCCACATAGCCTCCCACACTCCGGGTGGCAGTACAGGGAGGCCGCCGTCGCCCGCACCTCCGGGCGCAAGCAGGCGCACGCCGCGGCTATCGAGCTTCCGCCTACATTCCCTGCATCGGAAGTAGGGGGTCACCAGGTCGAGGTCGACGAGGACCACCTCCTCCGCGCGGGAGTCCAGCGCTATGTGCAGGGCCATCTCCGTCTTCCCTGCACCGAAGCATCCGGTGAGAATGGTAGGATTCCGATCCAGCAGTGTCTCACTGCCGTTCTGACTCATACGCGAATTCGCTGAATACGACCGATGCTCCTGATTCTCTCCTCTGCAACCCTGTTTGCGGCAACACTGGTCGGAATGCCCTCCTCGTCACTGACCGCAAATACCTGCAGGAGGCGATCACTTATAGTGTCAACTTTGCGCAGGGCCAGGTCCCTGGAGTACCCGCTCGGGTGGAACTCGTGGGCTACATTAATGACGCCCCCGCCATTGATCACAAAATCAGGTGCATAAAGGATCCCGCGCTCCCGCAGCTGCTCACCATGCTCTTGGCGTTCCAGCTGGTTATTCGCCGCCCCGGCGACCACCCGGCAGCGCAGTCGATCAATGCTTGCATCATTAATGACGGCGCCCAATGCACAGGGAGCAAATATGTCACATTCCTGATCGTATATGTCGTCCGGCTCCACTGCGGTGGCTCCGAGTTGCTCGACCGCCTGTTCCACTGCGTCAGGATAGATGTCAGAGACGATTATCTCTGCTCTTTCCTCTGCCAGGTATTCACACAGTGCATACCCCACGCTGCCGATACCCTGGACGGCAATACAACGACCCTGGAGACTGTCCGAGCCGGTGAGATGCTCCATGCAGGCCTTCATCCCCACGTAGGTCCCGTAGGCTGTAACGGGAGAGGGATCACCAGAGAGATGAGCCAGACCCGCTACATAGTCTGTCTCCTGAGATACGATATCCATATCCTCAGGTGTAGTTCCCACATCTTCGGCTGTTATGTAACGGCCCCCGAGTGTTTCGACGAATCTGCCGTAAGCACGCCACAGCTCCTCGGTCTTATCTTTCCGGGCATCGCCAATAATAACTCCCTTGCCACCGCCCAGGTTTAGTCCCATAACCGAACTCTTGTAGGTCATCCCCTTAGAGAGACGGAGAGCATCGGTGATTGCCTCCTCCTCACTGTCATAATCCCACATTCTGGTGCCCCCCAGTGCCGGGCCCAAAGTGGTGTCGTGAATGGCAATGATGGCTTTCAGCCCCGAGACTTTGTCGTGACAGAATACCAGCTGCTCATGTTCCATGTCTGTCATTTGCTGAAAAATCTGCACGATCAACGCTCCTTTCCACTACACGAGGAAAATCCGCCCTACTTTGGCAATCTTTCTGATCCTCTCCTCCACCAAACGATCGGCCGCCTCGAAGGGCGGCACATCCAGCTCGTCGGCCAGGGAAAAACACCTTCCGAGCAGCTGCCCAAGTCCTTCCGTTTTCAGTCTGACCCGTTCCGGCTCATATCCCAGAACTTCATCGGCCACCTGAATGAGACCGCCGGCGTTTATGATGTAGTCAGGTACGTAAAGAATCTGTCGTTCGAAAAGCATATGCCCGACATCTTCATGTGCGAGCTGGTTATTTGCCGCCCCCCCGATGATCTGACACTTTAACCGCTCCACCGTGTCCTCATTCAGCACGCCTCCCATGGCGCAGGGGGCGAAGATGTCGCAGTCGATGTCATAGATCTCTTCCGGACCCACAATCTTCACCGGAAAAGATGCCTCCAGCCTGCGCGCACGTCGCTCATCCACGTCGGAGGCGATCACCGTGCAGCCCGCTTCGATGAGATGTTCGACCAGCCGGGCACCAACCTTGCCGAGCCCCTGCACCACCACTGTCCGGCCGTTGAGGTCCCCGGACCCCCAGAGGTGATCTGCCGCCGCCTGCAGGCCGCAGAAAACCCCGTAGGCGGTGGTCACCGAGGTATCTCCGATTCCGCCGGCATAGTCCGGCAGGCCGACCACCCATTCCGATTCCTGGGCGGCAATGAGAAAATCCTCGCCGGTTGTGCCCATATCCGTGCCAGTACAGAACCGGCCCCGCATGCTCTGGACAAAACGCCCAAAGGCGCGAAACAGGGCCTCAGTCTTGTCCGTGTCTGGATCACCCCAGATTACTGCCTTACCCCCGCCGTGATTGCAGCCAGTGACGGCTGACTTGGCTGTCATACCCAGGGAAAGCCGCAGGACATCATCTATGACCTTTTCCTCGGTATCGTAGTTGTGCATGCGACACCCGCCGAGGACCGGCCCCAGTGTCGAATCGTGTATTCCCACAACACTCCGGAGTCCACTCTCGGAATCATGCAGAAAAACCAGCTGTTCGTGCCCCTCCCGTGCCATTTCGTCAAAAATCCCCAAACCCACTCCCCCTTTCGAAAAAAAAGCAACACAAGCCCAGACATAAAAATGGCCCGCCGATCAGCGGGTCCCCGGTCCTTCCCTCAGGTGAGGTGACGGCACGTACACGCCAACCGCTGACAGACCTGCGGCCGTCCTGTACTTTTTTGCCCTGGTGACGCGTAATGTATTTGTTACACTCATTTATTTACTTCGTGATCATGGAGGGAAATCCTTCTCTATCTGCCCCCTCATATTCGCCGGGCATTTCCAGGTGCTGCCTCAGCTGCTGGAGGAACTGAAACTGCCTGGGTACCGCATCCAGATCAAATGTACCATATTCCTGCTCACCCGTCAGCAGCAGGCTGCCGTCCGGCTTCACCACGACGGAGGCGCCCGAGGTTTCATATTCACCCGTACCCACAGTCGAAGTATGGATGATCAGGTCGGCCACCGTCCCCCTGGCAGCGTCATCTGCACCGGCCAACCGGAGCAGTTCAACGACCTGGAATAATTGCTCTGCGGCCGGGTCATCTTCCTCCGGCTCGATGACCTTTACCTGCAGGCCGTCGAGCCGATCTGACACGGCCAGGGAGAGCAGGTCTTCGAGCTCGCTCTGCAGCTGTTCTCGTTTGCGGTTGACCTCGTCCAACTCACGACGCATCGCGCTCCTGTCCTCGTGCAGGCGAGCCAACTCTTGTTCTATGCCAGCAACCAGTCGTTCTTCACTCACAAGAAGAGCCTCAGCCCCGGGCAGGTGAACTCCCAGGAGTATGCCCAGGGCCAAGGCCAGAAATATTGCCGCCAATGACATAACATAAAAACGACCGTCCACGGTAGTTTTCGCCTCCGGGTATAGGTTTCCCGGAGCGGCAGTAGGAGATACGGGCTAAGACGCTCCCGGCTGGTAGAGCATGCGAACCCGGTCGGCAATGAGTGCGATAAACTCTGAGTTGGTAGGTTTTCCGCGGGCGGAATCTACCGTATAGCCAAAATAGCGAGCGGTGGCCTCGGTATTGCCCCGGTTCCACGCCACTTCTATAGCATGTCGAATGGCTCGTTCGACCCGGGTCGGGGTG
>PWGR01000051.1 GCA_003554565.1 Clostridia bacterium | reverse complement strand
TCCTGGGGACAGGTAAATTATCGAGGAACCGGAGCGTTTTGCGCCCCGGTTCTCTATTGTCAGGTCAGAGGCTTCAGTGAACGCAGAACCACGGGCATCCGGGTGGCCGGTGACGACACCCAGGTCGTGATAGAGCGGCATTTTGCGGCACCCAAGCTTCGAATTGAAAATGCACCTCAGGTGCATTCTTGTGCGCACCGGAGCAGTTTGCGGCCGGATGCACACAGGACGCACAGATGTGCTGAATTCAGCCCCGACGCATACTGACATTGAGGTCGTAACTGTACTCAGCATGAATATCCCGGATAAAGCGAGGCGAGCAACATGGCAAGACGCGCGAAAACAGCAAAAACAGAAGGAATAACTGATGGGCCGATATCTCCCACACTTTTCAAGCTGGCGTGGCCCATCGTTTTCGGTATGTTTCTGCAGACCATATACAACGTCACCGACACGTTCTGGCTCGGAAGAGTCGGGGACCACGCGGTGGCAGCAATCTCGGTGAGCTTCCCCGTCATAATCCTTTTCATCTCCATCGGAGCCGGCCTGACCATAGCGGGAACAGCACTGGTCGCACAGTATATCGGGGCGGAAAACAGGAAGAAGGCAAACTTTATCGCTTCGCAGACGGCAGGGAGTGTCTGCGCCGTGGCCATTCTTCTGGCTATAATAGGTTACTTCCTATCACCGCATATCATAGCCCTCCTGGGTCCCGAGCCCGATGTGTTTGCCGATGCATCGGCCTATCTTCGCACCTGGTTTCTGGGCATTCCCTTTATTTTCGGCTTCCTGGTGTTTCAGAACCTGGTGAAGGGATACGGCGACACCATAACTCCAATGAAGCTGATGCTCGTGTCCGTGGTGGCAAACATCGCACTGGATCCGTTTCTGATCTTCGGCTGGGGTCCCTTCCCGGAGCTCGGCGTACAGGGCGCAGCGGTGGCGACGGTACTCACCAGGGGGCTTGCATCACTGCTCGGTGCCAGCCTGCTGCTCACCGGCGTCCTGGGATTGAAAGTTACCCCCAAGAACATGATTCCCGACCTGCAGACCACAAAGACCATCATGATCATCGGTGTACCCGCTGCCGGGGAGATATCCATGAAGGCGGTGGGGATGATGATTATGACCGCGACAGTAGCAGCATTCGGAACACCGACGCTCGCGGCCTTCGGGGTCGGAAACAGGTTCACCTCCATGGTGTTTTTGCCGAGCATGGGGCTGGGGCAGGCAACGACTGCGATGGTGGGACAGAACCTCGGGGCCAACAAAGAGGACAGGGCCGAGAAGGCGACATACGTCGCCTCCGGTGTTGCCCTCAGCCTGCTGACCCTGTTCGGGCTGCTCAGCTTCGTATTCTCTGACACCGTGGCCGGGATCTTTTTGCCCGGACAGGAAGATGCACTGCTTCTCACCAGTCAATATATAAGCTTGATAGCATTCTCCTTTGGTTTCCTGGGCGTCATGAATGTCGCGTGCGGGGCTTTCAGGGGCGCAGGACGCACGGTCACCTCCATGACCTTTGCCGTTTTGTCTATGGTGGGACTCAGGGTCCCGCTTGCATACCTTCTCTCCAATCATACTGTCCTGGCCGCCGACGGGTTGTGGTGGGGAGTCAGCATAGCCAATACACTGGGCGGCATCGGGGCCTTCTGGTGGTTCACGCGCGGCAGGTGGAAGACCCGGATTATCGAGGAGGAGAGCACAGCGACCGGCCCATCCCCCTCCGAAGAAGCTGATGAGTACCGAGGCTGGCGACGAGACGCGCCACGGAGCGAGCCGGTCGGCACCTATGACAGGGAGTGACCTCGAAAACGGCGAAGATCCTTATGATCATAACTGAGACTGATGGACAGCACGAGATGCCCGTGAGGCTGTATGTCTCGAATCATCAGTTGACCCGGCGACGCGCCCGAACCACAATTGCAGGTGATACCTGCTCACCATTGATGTACCTGCATTGCGGGCTTTCATGGACTGCCCTTCTTCCTCCCGTCACCAACAGCGGCAATGATGGCCGGGGCCCGCCGCAGACCTACTCACTCCTTGAGGCCATCTGCTATAATGGTCGTGGTCCGGCAACGCGCGCAGAGCGTGGCGCGATGGCCCGGACCACAGCAGAAATAGAGCAATTCAGTCGAAATGGAGCGATACTTTACAATGAGCACTGAAACGCCCCGCCTGGCGGTAGTGGGCCTGGGATTCATCGGCCTGCCGCTCGCCCTCTGCTACGCCCTCAAGGGAGCCTCGGTGGTGGGAATAGACGTCGAGGAACGGGTGATCGGTCAGGTCAACGGGGGAAGCACGCCCCTGCAGGAATCGTACGCTGGTGAGGGAATCGAGGAGATCCTGCAAAAGCAAATATCAGCGGGACGTTTCTTCGCCACTTCGGACTACTCCCGCGCCGCCGACGAGGTGGAAAGCTACATGCTGACGGTCGGCATCCCCATCGACGACGGTCGCCCGGATACCTCTCACCTTGAATCGGCCTGTCGTTCCCTGGGTGAGGTACTGGAGCCAGAAGATCTGGTCCTGGTGCGGAGCACCGTCGTCCCCGGCACCACCGAAGGACTGATCCGCAGGACCCTTGAGAAGGCGAGCGGACTCAGCTGCCCGGGGGACTTCCACCTGGCCTACAGTTCAGAGCGCATCGCGGAGGGCCGCGCTTTCGAGGAATTCATCCACATGCCGCTGGCAGTAGGTGCGGTGGACGAGCCCAGTCTGGATCGGGCGGTGCAGCTTCTGGAGTTCATAAGCGAGGCGGAGATTCACATCAGCGATATCCAGACGGTGGAGACGGCCAAGGTCCTGGAGAACGTGCAGCGGGACATCAATATTGCCATCTCGCAGGAGATGGCCCGGTTTACGGAAGCGCTGGGTCTGGACACCCACCGCTTGATAGACGTCGCCAACACCCACAAGCGTGTAAACCTGCTGCGTCCTGGACCGGGAGTAGGAGGGTACTGCCTCCCGAATGCACTGCACTATCTGCTGCCCCGGGCACAGGAGATGAACGTGGATCTTCCGCTTGCACGACTGGCCAGAGAAACCAACGAGGGAGTGCCGGAGCGCTTGTGCCGGGCAATGGAACGTATGCTGGCCCTGCGCGGTCGGGATCTGGCAGGGAGCCGAATTGCCCTCCTTGGACTGGCCATGAAGGACTACTCCAGCGATGATCGCCACAGTCCCGCACGCCGACTGGCCGAAGAGCTGATCACCCGCGGCGCGGACTTGCGCGCATACGACCCCGTCGTACCGGACGGTCACCCCTACGCCGCCGACAGGCTGGAGGACTGCATTTTTGGCGCACACGGGCTCATCCTCGCCGCCCGTCAGAAGTGCTTCGACCGCCTGGCCTGGAGCGACGTGGTCAATCAGATGGCGGACGGGCCCGTGATCATGGACACCCGGAACTGCATAGACGAAAATGACCTGCCACCGGGTGCAGCTCTCTGGAGAATCTGAAACACCGGACGGGAGGAATCAAGCTGTATGGCTGTACCGGGTGAAGCGGGAAGTT
The DNA here is from genome assembly GCA_003554565.1 of Clostridia bacterium. Taxonomy (GTDB): domain Bacteria; phylum Bacillota; class Sulfobacillia; order SLMV01; family SLMV01; genus PWGR01. Next base: position 4,365 of record PWGR01000051.1, on the reverse strand, counting down.
TGCGAATCGAGATGCCGCCTCCAGCCCCAATGAAGGCCGAACCGGGCCCCCGCGTTCTCCTGATAAGCCATCAGTTTCCCCCGACGGGAGGGGGCGGCGTGCAGAGGATCTGCAAGATGGCCCGCTACCTCCCCGGGTACGGCTGGATTCCCCACGTGCTTACTGTGCAAAGTGAGAGCAGACCATCAGTAGTCGATGATAAACTGCTGAACCAGCTGCCCGGGGTGACGCACATCCACCGGGCCCCTGAATCCGCCCTCCGCCGGATCTTTCGTGGCGCACGGGCAGCGGCCCGGGATACAGGAGGCGGTGGACGACACGGTCCCTCTCTCCCGCGGCGCATCGCCCGCGCGGCCCTGGGACGAGTGCGCGATCACCTTTTGGTACCGGACGAACAGATCATCTGGAGGCGCAATGCAGTGCGGAAAGCGCTGCAGGTAGTGCAGGAATACTCCATCGAAGCCCTGTTTTCCAGCCACGGGCCGGCCACCAACCATCTCGTGGCCATGCAGGTGGCAGAGCAGACCGGGCTGCCCTGGGTCGCCGACTTTCGCGATCCCTGGGTAAAAAACCTGCACTTTGACGCCCTGCCGCCCCACCGTCAGCAGTCCGAGCGACGTATGGAGCGCCGGGTGGTAAAACGTGCCGATGCTGTCACCACAGTCACCCGGGCCTTCGCCTGCAGCTTTCGGAGACGCTACAGCCGCGAAAGGCTTCCATCCGTCTTTCTGATATACAATGGCTTCGACCCCGCCGACTACTGCGGGGCCGGTGCCGGCGAAGATGACAAAAAGCTCACCTGCGTGTACGCTGGCGCACTGTACCCAAAGCGCAGCCCGGCGTCCATACTGCGTGCCGCCAGGCAGCTAATCGACCGGGGAGAAATTGATCCGGGACGCCTCCGGCTGGTGTTTGCAGGCATTTTCGACTACCCGGGAAAGAGTGAAAATAGAAATCTCGTACGCAAACTGGAACTGGATGATGTTGTGAGGACCGTGGGGCATCTCCCCCACGCGGAGGCAATATCCCTCATGCGTGCAGCCGATGCCCTCCTCATGGTGGGCGATGCCCACCCGCGCGCCGGCGATTACATCCCCGGAAAAGTGTATGAGTATCTCGCCCTCGGCAAGCCGGTGGTAGGCACCCTGCAGCAGGGTGAGGCTCGCGATTTGCTGTACCGGTACTCCACTGCCCTTCTGGCGTGTCCAAACGACGGCAAGAAAATGACCTCCCACCTCCGGACCCTGTATCACGACTGGCTACACGGGACCGGGATCTTCGAGGAAAAACAAAGACGCCCCGCTGTTCCCCGTCGCTATCACCGCGACTATCAGGCCGCACAGCTGGCGGGTATTGTCAATCACCTGCTGGGGAAATAAATACGCGGTCAATCGAACTCGCGACGCTGCTCATGAAGGTAACCCTGGATCTTCTGCAGGTCCACCGGTTCAATGTTGGGATCTCCGTAACGGTAGAACCGGAACAGGATCTCCTGCTTGGTTTCTCCCGCCCCGGGCAATGGTAAGCGAATAACCGTCCGGTATTTGTGCAGCAGTGGTTCCCCGCTTGCGATCCAGATCTCAACCTGGACTGAACCCTGCCCGAACATGACCTCTGCGTTTTCGTCTGCACCGGCCGGTACGGAAGCGGCAGATGCACCCGGACCGAGCAGTTCTCTCCACTCCCGCAGGGACAATTCTGCCTCATATCGCGTGCATGGCATGCCCATAACCGCATCCTGCCCCCCCGGGGCGAACTCATCAGCGACAGTCAAAAACCGGGCGAAGCCGCCCAAAAGATCAACGTCACCGTTTGGGACTTCCTTCTCAAACCACCTCTCCCGCTCCTCAATGAAAACCTCCCCTTCCCACCGGAAGAGCCGCAGAGGATTGGCCGCTACCCGGACATTGCTGACGTACCCGTGCGGCAGGTACACGGTGCCGTCGTACATGCTGTTTACCTGGCGCTTCCCCACAAAGCTGGCGATCCACCCGGTGTACCAGAACCGTCCCTCGTCCCGGCCCCGGCCGATGGCCTCCTCGAGGGCAGGACCAAACTCTGCTGCATCAGGGACATCCCCCGTCTGCTTCCCTGCATCCTCCACCTCCGGGACAGAGCCGGCGGAGGGATAGGTGCTCAGCCGGGCAGAAAAGACCATAACCAGCGCGACTATCAGAACCGCCGCCGCACACACGGCCACCAGCCACCACCTCGGTCGTCCGGGGGGCAGGTCACCGAAGCGGAACAGCACCAGGCAGGCAGCGAGGAGCCCGGCTATCCCCCACAGGATGCGGGTAACCGGAATCCCGTGCGGACGCAGGACCCAGAACCGGTGCGCCCCGTACCGCAACCCGATGACCTCTGAACTACCATCGCCGGTGAGGTCGCGTGCATGCACGTCCACCATGTTGAACATGCTCCGCCAGCTGGAGTGAAGCTGACCATCGGCATAGTGATAGCCGGTCAGGTAACGGTAAGGGACATCGCGCACCAGGCTCTGCCGCTGGGCAATGATCTCCGGAGGCCCGTCTCCATTTTTGTGCACATCCTCGAAGCGGAAAGTCTCATCCCGCTGCTCGGCAACCCACAGGAGCCGGAAATCTCCTCCCTGTTCAGGTTTGACAATGCGGGAAGGAGTGTGGGCAGAAGACAGCAGAAGCTCATCTGAACCGTCACCATCTACATCGGCAATGAGGGGATCAACGAGCCCGACGTCGGAAAACTCCCCGGCGGTAAGCTCGTGTGTCACCTGCAGTCGGGGATCTTCGCCCCCGTCATTCAACTGCACAATCTGCAGCGACGCCCCTAGAAGTACCAGGGCAACGTCATCGCCCAGCCGCAGGGGACCGATGATCTCAGTCGCATCAGTGAAAAAAACCAGGTCCCGGTCATCCCACCTGCATTTCATCCGGTCGCCGGTGAGATGCACGTCGCGAATCCCGGCATCTGGGAAGTCGGCCTCATCTGCGCCGCCGGCGGCGAGGCGGGCCGCAGCGGACGCCTGCACCAGATCTACGGCCGTCGCAGGCGCGCGGGCAAAATGTAGGGCCGCATCGGTGAGCTCTTCGGGCGAAATCAGTGGCTGCAGCTTTCCGGACGACCGGGCAGAATAGTAGGGAAAGGCGGGATAGTGGCCAGTCAGGGCATCCGCGGCCTCATCGAGGGTAGGGGCAGGAATATCGGCCACCGGCGTGCGGGTCAGCCCCCCATTTTTCCAGGAGAAGACGTACGGATAAACAGTCTCAGGCGCGAGGATATGCGGTTCACCGCGGATCTCCTCCTCGTCTTCCCCCGCATCCCTCTCCGCCAGCAGTTCCTCCCGGTTACCCCAGCTGACAACCTGCATCTCTCCCTCGCCCGCGAAGTCACCGACCCGCAGGGGAAAGTAGGTGAAAACCTCTCCCCCGTACATGTTCGGACTCTCTTCTGAAAGGACAAAATGGTTAATTGCCCGGATCTGCTCCCCGGGTGCAAACGCAAACACCACGAGCGCAGCCAGGCCCAGAGCGGCCAACTGGCACAAATCCAGGCGGGCGTAGAGCCTGGCTGCAGCTGCAATCACCGCGAGAATCAGCACCGCAGCGGTGGCCTGCCCGAAAATGGACCAATGACGTACCGAACTCAGTGCCTCGTAGGCAAAAAGTGCCGCGAGGATGAAGACAAGGTACTGCCTCCCTCCCTCCGCCGGCAGCAGATAGACCAGCAGACAGGCACCGGCCAGCAGCAGGATAAACCCGTACACCGAGTAGTCCAGCAGCCCCGGAATTACGCACAGATGGTGAAACAGTATGAAAAATATGCCCAGCGCTCCCCAGCCGAGTAACGCCGGAAGATCTCCCAAGCAGAGAAGGGTCGGATGAAGGCGCCTCTCATTACTACCCTCACTCTTCATCTTCCGCCTCCTCCGCTGCCGCCCCGCGCTGCAGCTGCGGGTAGACGGCCAGAAGGCCCGCAAGCAGCCAGAAATAGCCGTTCATATAGGGCACCTCGAAGATGTTCTCCACTCCGTTGTGCAGAGCCACCGCAAATAAACCGCAGAACAACCCTCCGAGCAAGTAGAACTCGCGGCTGCCGCGGCGACCTATCCAGCTCACAAAACCTACACCCAACACCCGCACGAGCCATATCAGGTAGGCTGAAAGTCCAACCAGACCCTTCTCCGCCGCCAGCCGCACATAGTAATTGTCAACATAGGGCGTGCCGAAAGCACGGGCAGCCACGGCTCCTCCGTAACGGCCCGGGCCCGAACCGAACAGCGGCTCTCCCCGCAGGCGATCGAAGACGCCCAGCCAGCGCCCGAGCCGGCCCCCGAGCATGCTCTTTTCCAGATAGTCCGGCGAAATCACCGCCAGGACACGCCCGCTG
>PWGR01000038.1 GCA_003554565.1 Clostridia bacterium | reverse complement strand
AAGGTACGTGCGGCGCTGGCGCAGCTGGTCATCTGTGGTGCAGACCTGCTAATCCTGGACGAACCGACCAATCACCTCGACCTGGATTCGCGGGAGACGGTGGAGGATGCCCTCGATGACTATTCGGGAACGTTGATATTTGCCTCGCACGACAGGTTCTTTGTGCGCAGGCTGGCGGACCGGGTGCTGGACCTGGACCCCAGTCCCCCGGAGTTCTTCCGGGGCAGTCTGCAGGAATATGAGCAGAGGGGGGCGAGTATGGAGGGAGCGGGAGAGGATGACCGTCTCGTCCTGCAGACTCGCGCCGCCGTCCTGGCTCATCGTTTGTCCGGGGAGGAAGACGATGCGCTGCGCCGGGAGTACGAGGAGATCTGTCGCTCGTTGGACAGGGACCGCAGGTGAGGCTTGTGACCGCACTGCGTCAAATCGCAGATACCGGAGCAGCACCGCGCAAAAATGCGGCTTGCGCCTGTCTTTGCCAGGATAACGTGGGGAGGGAAGGGCGAGCCAGTCACATCAGCCGCTTTTTGGACCGATTGACTGGAGCAGATAGTGATAAGTGAGCCCGATCCGGACGGACAGTCCTGGCATTGCGCCGGTGATCCCGTCCCGTGTGAGGGGGCGGATGATCCCGGACAAAAATGAAGCGGGTGCCCGGTCCGGGCACCCGCCGTGCGGTCAGTCTCCGTCATCGGGCCCTTCTTTTGGTCAGATCTCGATCAGTCGTGGTCTCCCCCGCCGGAGCCGCCCGGGGGCGGTGGGCAGGCGTTGGGCTCCATACCGCCGTTGTTCTTGTCGTCTTCCTTTTCTTCTTCATCATCCGATGCCGCCTCGGCATGCACGGCGGACATCCCAGCAGATCCGAGGATGCTCACCACGCAGACGAGAACCATCAGGGCGATCAGCGCTTTGCGAATCCTCATCTGTCATCTCCTCCTATCTTGTCTCTGATATGCTCCAGGCCTTCTCTTTGAGGGACTCGAGCAGGCGGCGGGTTTCGTTTACCCGCCCATCCTGCAGGAGTGCCTTGGCCTCGACAATTCCGGCCACAATCTCCATGTCGGGCCGCAGCTCTGCTGATCGCAGCTTTTTCAGCTGCTCCAAAGCCCGGTCAGGCTGTTCGGAGGAGGCGATGTCTGCCGTCAGGAGGGGCTGTTCCTCGTGTACCAGTATTGCGGCATCGCCGTCTTCGGTGTCCTCGCTTACGTTGACCCATTTTGCTGCTGCATCGAGGTCTCCGCGTATGATGTGACAGCGGCAGATCTGGTTGGCTATCCGCCGTCTCGAGTAGTATGTGTTGTGTTTTTCGTGCAGTCGCCATGCCATCCTGAGATGGGCCATGGCCCCCTCCAGTCGATCCTGCAGCCGGTGAATCAGCGCCAGGTTCATGTGTGCACATACCAGGTTATCGGGTTGCTCCGTCTGGCGGATGACAGCGGAGAAGGTGGACTCGGCCCGTTTCAGATCCCCGCGGCTCATCCGGACGATTCCCTCTGCCAGTAGTATCGACACGGGCGGCTCGATTTTTAGCTCCTCCCAGCGCCGGGAGATCAAATCGAATAGGGCGGAGGCCAGGGTGAGCTCGCGCCGGGCTATGAGAGTGTGCATAAGATCCTGCACGACGCTCACATTCAGAATGCGCGTGCGCTGCAGGCTCTCCCGGTCCTCGGGGGATATGAAGAGGACGCAGCTCAGGCCCTCGAACAGGACGCTCTTCGCCTCCTCGTAGTTGCCGGTGAAGATCAGGCCATCACCGAGGAGGTAGTGCGCGTGTACCAGATCGAGCTTGCGGGAGGGACGACGCTGTCGCAGCTGCAGCAGCTTTCGATAGCTCTGCACCGCACTCTGGTAATCCCCGCGGAAAAAGGCCGCGTACCCCCGGGTTCTCTCCAGCTCGCACATGTAATCGTATTCATCGTCCAGGGAGGGATCAAACTCTTCCTCTGATTTCTGCACGCATCTTTGTGCCTGTGTATGATGTCCCCGTTTGGCCAGGTTGCGTGCGAGAGTCAAGTAATCCTTGGCAGGGATGCCGGTATCACTGCTGAGATAGATGTCCGTGAAATCACAGGCCGACAGATCCAGTCGTTCGGCCAGCTTTATCATGACGCGCGGGGAGGGTAGACGATCAGTTCTCTCCACCCGGCTCAGGTAGGTCCGGCTGCAGATCCCCTCGGCCAGCTCCGCCTGCGTCATGGACAGATCACGGCGACGGGTGCGGATAAGGTTGCCGATCATTGGCTGCACTCCTTCGGATTTTACTCGATTAAAGCAGCATTTCCCCCGGTTACTTCCTGCAGGCACTCACCCTGATTGTTTTGGACATCAGGCGACAGAATCCTGCCTGATTGAACAATCATCTTTTCGTGAGTTGAGACCTGGTTGAAGATGCATGCAGCCCGTTTCCCGGCGGCGGGTGATCTCCGCTTTAATTTCTGTACCGGCCCGGACGTTCCGGCAGGAAAGCGCGTAGGAGGTGCGAAAATACCGCAGTGAAGGGAGGTCCTCCAATGCAGGAAGTCATGATGGCGAAAGGAGCAGACACCGTGATCCGCACCTGTGGTGGTGTGCAGGTGGGGGAGACGGTCCTGGTGATCGCTGACTACACGACGGTGGATATGGCCCGGCCGCTGGCCGCCGCTGCGCGTGCCGCCGGGGCCCGGCCCCTCATCAGCATCATGGAGCCCAGGGAAGCGGACGGGAATGAGCCCCCGCGGGCCCTGGCGGCGGCCATGCGGGAGGCTGACCTGTTCGTGGCTCCGGTGAGCCGCTCCATCACCCACACCCGGGCGGTCAAGGAAGCTGTGCAGAACGGCAGCCGCGGATTGATGCTGACGCAGTTTGTACCGGACATGCTCGCAGCCGGCGGTATAGAGGCAGATTTTTCGTCTCTCGCCCCGGAGGCCCGGGAAACTGCCGCGGCGATGGAGCGGGGCGAGAGGCTGCGGGTGACCAACCCCGCCGGTACCGATCTGGTTATGGACATCGCGGGGCGCCGCGGCAATGCGCTGGTCTGTATGGTAAAGCCGGGCGAATTTTCCCCGGTTCCCAACGTGGAGGCGAACGTATCTCCCATTGAGGGTTCTGCCTCCGGGCGGCTGGTGGTTGATGCCAGCGTGCCCTATGCGGGGATAGGCGTGCTGCGTGACCCCATTTATTGTGAGGTGCGGGAGGGGTACATCATCTCGATCGACGGGGGCGAAGAGGCGGTACGGTTGAGCACTGCACTTGCCGGGATGGATGATCCTATGGTCTACAACGTGGCCGAGGTGGGGATTGGGCTGAACCCACACTGCCGCCTGCGGGGCCTGATGCTGGAGGACGAGGGTGTCTACGGCACCGTGCACATCGGCATAGGCACAAACATCACCCTGGGAGGGAAAGTGCAGGCGGCCTGTCACTATGACCTGATCATATCCGAACCGACGGTGTCAATCGATGAAAGCCCCATACTGAGGGCGGGGAAGGTCATCGAACTGTAGGCCGGCCCGCCAGGGGCGGGCGCGCCGTCACGGGTTCTCGCCCCTGATCTTCTGCCGGACGAACTGGATGACCGGATCGATTCCCGCCTGCCGGTCCTCGTGCGACTGTATTACCTCGTGGTGCGGGGTGATGCCCCGGTCATCATCGCCGGGGGAGATGAAGCGCTTGTGTGATACGCCCAGCTGGAGCCGGGTGTTCGGCAGGTAGGTCATGTAGACGTCGCCATAGCTTACCCGCAGTCCCCCGGTCTCCTCACCCACCAGGGTTCCGACCCCGTAGTGTTTGAACGCAGCGGCAAAGGAGGCGGCGCTGGAAAAAGTAAAGGGGCTGGTGAGCAGATACACTTCGCCGGTGAAGCGCAGGTGCTCATCATGCGGTTCCTTCTTATCTCCCGCCATGCTGTGAATTGAACCGGTCTCCATCATCTGTATCGCGGCCCACCCCCGGTAGTGTTTCTTTATCTGCTCGCTCACCTTTATCTGTACCTCGGTGAATTGCGTGAAGGGACGGTCGGCCAGATACTTCAGGAGGGCGTCACCCAGGCTGGAGTTGCCCCCGCCGTTTTCCCGGATGTCGATAATCAGGTTGCCCACCTTCTCCTCCTGCAGCCGGGCAAAGGCTTCTTGCAGAAACTCGTCGAACCGGTCCGGATCGGTGAAGGAGCGGAAGTCCATCAGCCCTGCATCGATATCCGGCAGGATATGAAAAGAGTAAGGTTCGTCTTCGCCCTCACCCTCGGCGGATTCCAGCTCAGACTCAGTACCCCCGGGTACTGTCACTGACCGGACCGCATCGTCGCCCGGTGGAGCAATATCCAGGGCGAATTCTTCCTCAAACCCGTAGATCAACCACAACAGCTGGGAAAAGCGCCTTTGCAGTGCACGATGCCGGAAGGACATCCTCTCGCCGCTGACGTAGTTCAGAAGCTCTTCTGTGAGCTTCTGCACATCCATGCCTTCTATGGTCAGGATCTCCGTCCCGGGTTCGATGTCCGCCCCGGGTATAAGAGCTGAACCGATGAAGATCCGGCCTCCCCTGATGTCCACCTCGTAAGGAAAGAACGTCCCGTCTTCCTGCAGATGGTGAGCCCATTCCTCCTGCGGGGCGAGGAGGGAGGTGTGGCCGTCTCCCAGCGCCACCACCGCGGGTGCGACCTCCCGGTACAGATCAACCCGGGTGGTCTCCTGGTCCAGCCCGGAGACAATGCCGGCAAACTTGCCCCGGATGGTCTCCTCACAGGAGAAGGCGTAGGCGTCCGGGTGCACTTCTTCGATGGTTTCCTGCAGCCACAGGACGTCTTCGCTGAGCTCCTCCGGTGGATACTCCAGGCCGATTTCGTCCGGGGTTATTCCTTCCGGTTCTTCGCGGAAAAAGCCGCATCCGGTGGTTGCGGCGGTAACCAGCGTCAACAGTACGAAAATGCTCCCCAGCCTGCATCTCGTAAGCACGATTTCGACCGCCTCTCACCGCCCGATCCGGGCTGATCGCGATTCCTTATGTCATGGGACAGGTCTCCCCGGGTCCGCGTCTCTTCTGCGGTGTGCCATCGTGTCGATGGCGCTGGATGCCCGTTATCCTGGTTCGGCGAGCCACGGACGACAATACTATACAGCAATGTTTGAGAGGCGTCGAGACTGAGCCGGTTGATCCGGTGCAATACCTGCAGCATCATGACGATGCAATGTATAAGGGGCGCCTCCCCCAGGACAGGGTTTGCCCGGCCGCTGTCACCGGCCTGAGCGGGCCAATCCGGCAAGAGACGGGAGGAAGATGCGCCCCGGGCAAATTTCGCACCTGTAGAGAAAGGGGTCTTCATGTATGACTGTGTCGGTAAGGGATCGCTGTCTTGGGAGTCTCCTCGGACTGGCAGTGGGTGATGCCCTGGGAACCACGGTGGAGTTTCGCCCGCCCGGTACTTTTGTGCCCCTGCAGGATATGGAGGGGGGAGGCCCCTTCGGCCTGAAGCCGGGGCAGTGGACGGATGATACCTCGATGGCCCTTTGCCTGGCGCACAGCCTGCTGGAGGCCGGGAGGTTCGATCCCTGCGACCAGCTGCGCCGATATCTCAGGTGGCACCGCGAGGGGTACATGAGCAGCACCGGGCGGTGCTTCGATATCGGCAATACGGTCAGTACCGCCCTGGTAGAGTTTGCCGAGACCGGCCATCCCTACTCCGGTTCGACTGATCCCATGTCGGCGGGCAACGGATCACTGATGCGCCTGGCGCCGGTTCCTATACTCTACCGTCGTCATCCCCGGTGCGCCGTCATCTGGGCGGGACGCAGCTCCCGCACCACTCACGGGACGCGGGCGGCGGTGGACTGCTGCCGCTATATGGCTGCGCTTCTGGTGGGCGCTATGGGAGGAGCCGACAGGGAGACGCTTTTGGATGGGGGACCCTTTGAGCCCGTCCCCGGATTGTGGAGGGAGGAACCGTTGGCTCCGGAAGTCGAGGAGGTAGGGAGCGGGTCGTTTCGCCGCAAGGATCCCCCGGAAATCCGCGGCACCGGTTATGTGGTTGAGTCCCTGGAAGCTGCTCTCTGGGCGCTGTACAACAGCGAGACTTTTGATGAGGGCTGCCTGCTGGCGGTGAATCTGGGTGAGGACGCAGACACCACCGGCGCGGTCTACGGCCAGCTGGCCGGTGCGGTGTACGGGGTCAGGGGGATCAACCCGAAATGGACCGCGCAGCTGGCGCGCGGTGACCTCCTGCGTGAGACAGGGGGACAGTTGTACCGGCTGTCCTGTGACCTGCCAGAAGCCTACCTGCATGATGTGGATGGCATCGATACGAACTGAGCGAAACGGAACAGCCGGGGGGACAATGATCGGAAATGAACCCCGCTGTGGATTTTTTGCCGTCGGTGTGGGCGGGTGCAGGTTACATGTTCAAGCCTGAGCCTGGCCAGCCCGAGTGTTTGTGTGCCGGGTGAATGCCCGGGCGACAGGAGCCCCCTGCTTCAGGAGGGGAGGCCGAACACATGCGGGTGAATTTCCGGCAGGCAGCGGGGTTTTCCATCAGGTGCTCTGATCGTGGTCATACGCCCTCCTTCCTCCCAGCTTTTGAAAAACCACATATAAAAAGTGCCTGCCGGCAGGATTATGCGCCGGATTGATCAAAGCCTGTATTGGTGATCGCATCAGAACATGAGGGGTGTTTGCTTTCATGGCAGATGATGAGTGCGTACAGGTGATTTACGATCAGTGGGGACCCGAGTACAACAGCTACATCATCGAGGAGGAGAAGTTCCGGAGAGAGGCCGACTGCTACGCCGGCATTTTTTCCGGGCATGAGGTGGAGTCGGTACATGACTGCGCCTGTGGAACCGGAAGGCACACCACCTATTTTGCGGAGTGGGGATACGACGCAGAGGGATCTGATCTCAGCGACGGCATGCTGGAGCAGGCCCGGGAACGGGCGAGAGAAAAAGGGCTGGATGTGCGGTTTTTTCAGGCCGCTTTTCATGAGCTGGGCGACAGGGCCGGAAGGAGATATGATGGCATCCTGTGCGCCGGGCTGGGGATCGCGCATCTCACCAAAGAGAGCGAGCTGGTGCGCGCTCTTGAAAATATCTACTCCATTATGAACCCCGGAGGGGTGGCTATCTTCGAGAATCCGCCGGTGGATAAGCTGGTGGATGGTGAGGAGCCCGTGCATTTCGGGCCGCTCCGCGTGGCGCAGGAGGACGAACAGGACCTGCTCAATTTCCGCATCCTCAGCCGCACTGGCGAGCACACCCTGACCTACGGGGTTGTCGTCCTGCAGCAGGGGGAAAACGGTGATTGGGCCTATGAAGTGCGCTCTTTTCCCCTCCGGATGGACATAACCCGCACCCTGGAGAGGCTCCTGCCCGAGGTCGGCTTTCGCGAGGTCGAGGTAAGAGGCTCTGTCGAGTTCCTGCCGGAATACGGGGAAACCGACCTGACTCTCGCGGTCAAATGATGCGATTGGGCGACGGTGACACTGTTCACTGCAGCTGGTTTGTGCTGCACAAAGATGCATTCTATAATAGAGAATGCAATCATGATCACACAATCTTCGGGGTCGGGTGAGCCGATGTTCGTCGGTTATTCCCAACCGGTGGTGATGTGCCCCGCGAGGAGGCGCAAGCCCACGACCTGCACTGAGTGCAGCTGAGCTGGTGAGAATCCAGCGCCGACGGTAGAGTCCGGACGGAAGAAGATTGCTCCCACCGATCCCCGGAGTGACCGGGGGTTTTTCTTTGCCCCGGAGTTCGGGAGGGGAGATAGCCCGTGAAAACCTCTACCAGACGAGTCGTTGCTATTGCCCTGTTTGGTGCCATCGCTACAGTTCTGATGTGGTTTCCCAAGTTCCCGCTGCTGCCAGCTGCGCCGTGGATGTCGTACGATTTCAGTGACGTCCCGGTGCTTATTGGCACCTTCTCTATGGGCCCGGCCGCCGGGTTTTTCATAGCCACGGTTAAGAACGTACTTTATTTT
>PWGR01000058.1 GCA_003554565.1 Clostridia bacterium | reverse complement strand
CATCGCGCAGTATCTCCACATACTGTCCACCCAGACCAAATGTTACCACGGGACCGAAGTGGTCGTCATGCATGGCCCCGAGAATTATCTCCAGACCAGAATCCACCTGCCTCTGTACAAAGACACCCTGAATTGTCGCCTCAGGAACTGCTCTCCTGGTCGAATCGGTGATCTGTACAAATGCCTCGGCTATGTCTTGCTCCGAACGGAGGTCGAGCCTGACTCCCCCGGCCGCCGCCTTGTGCTGAATCTGGGGTGAAAGCACCTTCATGACCACCGGAAAACCGAGCTCCCGCGCCAACTCGCGCGCCTCCATTTCATCGCGCGCCAGCCCCCCGGGCGCAGTTGGTATGCCCCAGTCATTCAACAGGTCATGTGCCTCTATCTCATTCAGGCTGCTCCTGCCCTCCTGCATACACTTCCTTAGCACCGCTTCCTCCATGGGATCACCCCCTACCTCTCGCGTAGTAGTCGGTGATCTTCAGCAGTGCTCCCGCCGCATCATCCGGGGTCTCAAAGGTCATAACGCCGCCCTCATCGAGCATCCTTACTCCCCCAGCCACCGGTCGCCCGGCCAAAAGCACAGGAAGCAGCGGCTTGTCAATCCCATCCTTCCTTAAGGCATGAACCACATCCAACAACTCAGAAGCGATATCTTCTGCGGGGACAAAGGTAACCGGAACCGTTACTAGTATCAAGCTGTCAACGCCGTCGTCTCTCAGGATGGCCTCCGCTGCCTCGGCGTGCTGGCGGGCGGTTGCCGCGGCGGTAATGTCGGCATGCCCCTCCGGTTCGCAGATGGACGCAAAGGGTGGCAGGATGTCCCTGAGCTGTCTCCTGGTGCTGTCACTGATGCGGGCCCGCTCAACACCTCCGCCGGACATCAACAGGTCTGCAGTGTATATCCCGGGTCCACCGGCCTGCGTCAGGATGAACACGCGCCTTCCCGCAGGTGCGGGCAGTCGATCAAATGCCTGAACTGATGCGGACAGCTCAGATACACTGTGAGCCCTGCAAACTCCCACCTGTTTGAGAACGCCATCGTATACGCGATCCCGGCCCGCCAGAGAACCAGTGTGCGACCGGGCGGCACGGGCACCTTGCTCGGTCTTCCCCCCTTTCAGTGCCACAACGGGTTTCTCAGCGGACAGACTTCGCAGACATTCGGCCAGTCTCCTTCCCTGCTCATAACCCTCCAGGTAGATCCCTACCGTCGAAGTTTCTGGATCGTCGCGCAGGTAATCCAGCATTTCGATAATGCTGACATCGGACATATTCCCGACGCTGATGAACTTGTTGAAACCGACGGGTGGGATCTCAGACGACCAGGATTCCACGAGCCACGCACCCATGGCACCGCTCTGAGAGACAAAGCTCACTCCTCCATCGAGGAGCTCGGTCCCGAGGATGAAGGTGGTATCAAGCCCCGAGGAAGTGTCGATAACTCCAACGCAGTTCGGCCCCAGAACCCGTACTCCCATCTCACGGCAGCAAGACACCAGCATCTCCTCCCGGCGCACTCCCTCCCGTGATCCGGTCTCTGAGAAGCCTGCGGCAACCACCACCACCGCCCGGAGATCACCCCGTTCCTCCTGCCTCGCTCTCATATCGGCAAGGACTGATTCGGTGAAGTTACCGGGCACCGCCCAGATCACCAGCTCAACCTGACCGGGAATCTCACTTATCGTCCTGTAGCTCTTTCTTCCCAGGACCTCGTCCCCTGCCGGATTGACGGGATAGACGGCATCTCCGCCACACCGGCTCGCTCTGATCATATTCTTGAGTATTTGATGTCCCGCCTTTTGCTCGTCCCTCGACGCTCCCAGCACGGCGCAGCCGGAGGGACGAAAAAAAGCATTCAATCCCGACACGGCCGGCCCTCCCCCATCAGCTTCTGCAGCCTCTCCCATCGGTGTTGAACGGTCTCCTCTATCCCGGCGATACCCTCGTCATCCAGATGCCGGAATTTCTTGAGCCTGCTCAGGTATTCCCGCGGGGGTCTGGGATTTTTCACGGCAACGGTCGGCGAGAATTGACCGTCCTCCATTTCAAACAAGGGGAAAACCCGCGTCTGAACTGACAGGCGGGCAATCTCGATGCTCTCATCCGCCGAAAACCCCCATCCATTTGGACACGGGTTCAGTACGTGAATGTACTTGGTGCCACCATCTTTCTGCATGGCCTTCTGTACCTTGGCCACCAGATCCCGCGGGTACGCGGGCGACGCGGTGGCCACGTAGGGAAGATCGTGCATGGCCATGATCATTGGAAAATCTTTTTTCTTCTGACTCTTACCCGGGCTGCTGTCTCCCACCGGGGTGGTGGATGTCCAGGAACCCTGGGTGGTTGACCCGCTCCGCTGAAACCCCGTGTTCATGTATCCTTCGTTGTCATAGCAGATATATATAATGTCATCGCCGCGCTCCGCAGCCCCGGACAGGCACTGAAAACCCGCATCGACGGTGGCACCATCGCCTGCGAAGGCCACCGCATTTATGTGCTCTCCCCGGCGCTCGTACTGGAGCTTGATCCCGGCTAGCATGGCTGCCGTGTTGTCCAGAAGCGGGAAGAAAACCGGAACCCGTGCACCGGTGGTGGCTCCCCATCCGACCACGCCGACACCGCCCATGCAGCCCGGGGGTATCGCGAGGACCGTCCGCGGCCCGAGGGCCTTCAGGCACAACCGAAGGGTCAGCTCCACATTGCAGCCGACACAGGCGGAGATGCCGGGAGATATCCAGTCCTGCATTTCCCAAATCTCTTCGTTCTTTCTGTCTACCTCAACT
The DNA here is from genome assembly GCA_003554565.1 of Clostridia bacterium. Classification (GTDB taxonomy): domain Bacteria; phylum Bacillota; class Sulfobacillia; order SLMV01; family SLMV01; genus PWGR01. The sequence continues at coordinate 5,234 of PWGR01000058.1, read as the reverse complement.
GCCACGTCAATGACCTCCTTAACGATCCCCGCTGCGCTGGGGATTGCACAACCATTCACACGAGTCCCGGGTAGTGCCGCCGTTGGCTGCGGCCCACAGCTCGTCCACCACATAGTCAAACATGGAGACGGTGATATCCTCGCCGCCCAGGCCGCCGATGAAGTTGAGAGACGGAATAGATCCGTCGATGCCCGCCCCGAGAACTTCACGATAGACAATCCCGCTGTCCCAGCCGAAGGAGACATTGCGGTCCACCACACAGAATGCATCACGCCCGCTGAGCTGTTCCCTGACCCGCTGCTTTGGGAAGGGGCGCAGGCTTCTGATCTTCAGCAGCCCGACAGCCCGGCCTTCGGCGCGCGCGCGATCAACCGCCACGCGGGCAGCTCCCGTCATGGAACCGAGGGTTACCAGGACCGCCCGGGCATCTTCCAGGCGATAACCGTAAGTCAACCCTCCCCAGCTGCGTCCCGTGATCTTCTGGTATTCGGTATCTGCCGTCTCTATGACGTCGAGCGCCCTGGTCTGCGCCTCGAGGTGCCGGCGGCGATATTCCATCAACATGTGTCCGGGTGTGAGCGGATCGACGCTCATCACATCGTCCGGATCCAACCTGATGTGCTCGCCCTTATAGGGAGTAAGGTACCCGTCCACCGCAGATGCCGGGGGAACCTCTATGGGTTCGGTCAGGTGCGACAGATAAAAGCCGTCGTAGCAGACATTGACCGGAAGCAGGACGTCCTGGTCCTCGGCTACGCGGAAGGCCTGAATTATCGTGTCGAATATCTCCTGGTTGTTCTCCACGTAAATCTGTATCCAGCCTGAATCCCGCAGGCTCAGGGAGTCCTGCGGGCCGCCCCACACGGTCTGCGGAGATATCATCTCCCGGTTGACGATTGCCATTACTATGGGCAGGCGCAGTGTGGAGGTGCGAAAATAAGGCTCGTACATCAACGCCAGTCCCTGCGACGATGTGGCGGTGAAGGTTCTACCTCCAGATAACGAGGCTCCCTGCAGAATACTCATCGCCGAGTGTTCCGATTCCACCTCACTCATGGTCGCATCCAACTGCCCATCAGCCACATGCTGGCCCAGGTGCTCCACCAGGGAGCTCTGCGGCGTGATGGGATAGGCCGCAATTACATCCGGGCGCGACATCTTGACCGCCAGGGCAGCGGCCTCATTTCCTGTCACAACCTCAACATTCACCGTCATACTCCTCCTCCGGTTTCATGGCTATGGCATCGACCGGGCACTCACGGGCACATATTCCGCATCCCTTGCAGTACGAGTAGTCCACTGTAAATCGACGCTCGTCGCTTCCGGCAATGCTGCAGGTGGGGCAGTACATGGCACAGAGGCCACAGCCCCGACAGGCCGAATTGTCAATCACCGGACGCATTACCCGCCACTCGCCGGTGGCCAGCACGTACAGGTGTCTTCCGATCGGTGCCTCGCTTTGGGTATATTTGTAATAGCTCATGGCAACCTATCTCCTTATACGGTGATTTAGGATCTGGACCTCTTCGTATCCTCTTTTCACCGCCGTGTAGTTTGGCTCCCCAAAGATGTCTGCCGAACGTCTGGCCAGCTGTTCCCAGCCCAGCCAACCGGCAACCCGGGCGAACGCCCCGAGCATGGTGGTGTTGGGCACGTTTCTGCCCAGCTCGTCCAGGGAGATTTTTGTCGCATCTACCCACCCGACGTCCGCTATCTCCTCCGGCAAATCGAGCTCTGCCACCAGCTGTTCGTCGCAGTTGATAACCAGGCAGGCACCATCCTTTACTCCTTCAAAAAGGGGAACCGCCCTGCGAACGGTGGGATCCAGAACTACCACGCAGTCCGGGTTATAGACCTGGGTCTTGGGCCATATCACGTCATCGTCAATTCGCACAAAGGCCGAAACGGGGGCACCGGATCGCTCGAATCCGAAATACGGGACGGCAGTCGCGTACATGTTCTCCTGTACTGCGGCGTATACGATGATTTCAGACGCCTTTCCCGTTCCCTGCCCGCCGCGACCGTGCAAGCGCACTTCCTTCACTGATCTTCCTCCCTCGCGACAGAATCGTCCAGCCGCAGGAACCGCCCGCATGCCGGATCGCGCGGCCTTCCGTGAACCTGAGCCACCACTCCACGCTGCATGGTCATGACGGGCCACCCACGAATATTTTCCCCCTCAACGGGCGAAAAATCGGAGCGAGAGCCCAGGTGCGCGGGATCCACTCGACGTTCCAGCGTCAGATCCAGGACCGCACAGTCCGCATCACTTCCCGGCAGCAGGGATCCCTTCTGCGGGTAGAGCCCAAATATCTGGGCCGGCTTTCGGGTAACAGCATCAATAATGGTCAAAAGATCTATATTCCTCCGATTGCAGCCCTCGCTCAGCAGAATGGGCAGATGAGTTGCCAGGGCGGGGTAGCCGGGGAGTATATCTCCGGATGGTCCTCCCAGTCCCTTCTCTTCCCTGGTCATGGTCACATTGTCCGTGCCTACGGTGTCCACAATGCCCTGCACCAGCGCCTTCCACAGAGCTTCTGCCGTCTCCCTGTCCCGTACGGGGGGGACCATCTTGGCCCGGGAGTGCAACAGCGGGGCCGCCAGGTAGGGTGAGGTGGTCTCGAATGCCAGCCGGTCGCCTTCGTCCCGGCGCATTCTTTCGGCCGCCCGCAGCCCCTCGCGCGAGGATATGTGCACGAAGTAAGTCCGCACCCCGAACTCCCGCCCGAGGATGGCAGCCCGCGTGACGGCCTCTTCCTCGGCATCCGGGGGATGAGTGTCTGCCCACTGTGCGGCATCGTACTCCCCCGAGTCGACCGCCCCGCTCAGAGCCCAATCCACCACCGCCCGGTTCTCGGCGTGGACGCAGAGCACCACGTACTCCGAGTAGGGCTCGAGGGCAGAAAAGACCTCAAGCATGAAGTCATCATCGACCGGCTCAATCAACCCGGGAATCCCGCACATATATACCTTGAACGACCTGATCCCTCTCTCTATGTAGGCAGGGATTTCCTGCACCTGTTCGCGGCTGCTGATCACCAGGTGAAAAAAGACATCGATCGGGCTTTGCTTCTGCACCTCAGACTGCATGTCCGCTATTCTCTGCAGATGGGATCCCTCACCGTCAACGAAGCACCCCACGGAGGTTACCCCTCCGAGGATAGCGGAACCACCCTCGGTCTTCAGTTCCCCGGAAAACGGGGACATCAATCCCAGGTGAACGTGGGGATCGATAATTCCGGGTGCCACCACGAGACCGGAGGCATCTATTAGCAGTCCGTCGCCGGTCAGCCCGCGACCCACGGCAGCAATCTTGCCATCGCATATGGCCAAGTCAGCCCGCGCCATGTCCCGCCCTCCGATAATCACCTCACCCCCGGTTATGACCGCGTCACATCTCTCCTTCACCCGCACTGCTGCCGTCTTTCTGCCAGCGGTGACCTCATCATCGCCGGGCATTTCGTCGCGGGTCCCAAAAAGACGGCGCAGCCGAACATTGAGGCTGGCCGCTCTCTCCCGTGCTTCGGCCGTCACCATCGCATCTGCGGGCACCTCAAGCTCATCTTTGCCGAGCCGGAACGCCTCCAGAACTTCTTCCGACGTGATCAACCCACGGGCAGTATCCTCATTGCTCACGTGAGATCACCACCCTCCGCACCCTCCGCAGCCGCGGTCAGGGCAATCTCCCTGGCGGACGCCACTGAGGAGTGATCCCCGGACAGGTACAGGCGGCCGAAGCGACCGACCGGGTCAAAGTTCACCACGCTGATCTTCACTCCGATCTCGGCCGCATTGGCGACCAGGGGCACATATCCTGCCGGCTCCATCTCCAGCACGAACAGGCTCTCCTCCGCCAACACCGGCGCTCCGTGGCGCTCCCGGTTTACCAGCTGAGCCTGGTGATGCGTCACCCGGCTGATGACGTATTCAGAAATCACACGCGGACGCATCCGGTCCGACCTCTCGAGTCCGGCGGCATCCAGCATGGCTGCACCTGCCGCCTGGACCGACTCCACATCCGTGCTGTGCAGTTCGATCAGCCCGAACTCCCTCTCCAGTATCTGAAAGGCAGGAGCTACGTCGGCCGCCTTAAGGCCCACATCCAGAAGTGACATCACCGAGCTCCCCGGGGCCACCTCCAGGTAAAGCTGGGCCATACCCGGAGCCGGCACATCACCGGAGGCAACACTCGCGGCCACCGCCGCACACTGGGGGGCAAGCCTCGGTATCAGGGCATATGAGCGCAGATCCAGCGCGTCATCCGTCATCTTCATTTTTCTGCCACCCACCAATGCGATCGCCGCCGACCACCGCGTAGTCCAGGATGCCGACAACGCAGGCGTCGACGGGGGCATCCGCCACCAGCCGGGCGGCCGAACCAGTAGTTACCAGCACCGTGCTGCCCTCGGGTGCCCCGACCATATCTCTGGCGACAAACAGACCATCGGCAGCCTCATCTGAGCCGCGAATGTCATCCAGGGTCTCAAGCGGGCTGCACAGGACAAAGGATGCCCCCGTCAGCTCGGTGCATTTGGCACTCGCCACCACCATCCCTCTGACCGCAGCCAGACGCATGAAAATCACCGCCTCTCCAGAATGCGGGCCAGTGCATCAAGGGCCACATCAATCTCCGCCGGGGTGTTGAAAAAATGCGGCGCTACACGAATCACGTTGCCCCGGGCTGAGGTGACAATGTTCTGACGTTTGAGAGCATACTCCACCTCTTGCGAGTCTCCCGGGATCTCTATCGCCGTCGTGGGGCCCTTCTTTGCGATGTCTCCAGGGCTCGCCACCTGCAGACCTCTATCCTCAGCACCCCGAATGGCATATTCAGATAAAAAGTCAATATGCTGCTCTATCCGCTGCATCCCGACTTCGCGCAGCAGCCTCATGCCGGCCGTAGCAGCAAAAGCCGCGGTAACCGGCGGGGTTCCGCCCTCAAGGCGTCTCGCCGTATCGGCATAGTCCAGATTCTTGACGTCAAAAGCAAACGGATTCTGCTGCGCAAACCATCCGGTCTCCGCCGGCCTGAGCTCAGAGACCAGCTCCGGTTTGACGTAAACGAAGGCAATGCCCGGGACTCCCAGTAAGTATTTCAGATTACCGGTGGTGAACACATCAATATCCTGCTCCTTGACATCAATGTTCACTGCACCGCAGCTTTGATATCCGTCAACCAACAGGTAAGCCCCGTTGGAATGAACGACGTCGGCGACGGCCTTGAGGTCCTGTTT
>PWGR01000168.1 GCA_003554565.1 Clostridia bacterium | reverse complement strand
CTGTTGGTTCGGCAAAGAACCACGAGGCGGTGTTGGAAAATCCCGATTCAATTTCATCCACTGTGTTGTCCAAGGGGCTGGATGCGGGGACGGCTTTTGAGATCCTTTCCATAGATATCGCCGATGTCGACATCGGCCGCAACATTGGTGCCGAGCTGCAGAGCGATCGTGCCGAGGCAGACAAGCGGATTGCTCAGGCCAAGGCAGAGGAACGCAGGGCCATGGCTGTCGCGGAGGAGCGAGAGATGCGGGCCCGCGTACAGGAGATGCAGGCTCAGGTCGTCGAGGCCGAGGCCGAGGTTCCCAGGGCTCTCGCGCAGGCTTTCCGGGATGGTCACCTGGGGGTCATGGATTACTACAATCTCAGAAATGTCCAGGCCGACACCGGCATGCGCGAATCCATTTCGCGCCTGCAGCCGGAAGAAGAGGACGAGACGCGCGGTGGATCGAGCGAGCGGCCGCTCGATGAAGATGAGGATGAAAGCGACCGATAAGATAACTGCGAGGAGATGATGAGACGTGGATCTTCTTCTTCTCCTGTTTGTAGTTTTTCTATGGCTGGCCTTCAGCTGGATATCGGCCTTCCTGGCGGAACGGAAACGCGGTGGCCAGACCGGCACACCGGCCGAGCGCGCTGCAGAGAGGGCGCAAAAAGCCGAGGTCCGCCGGGACAAGCGAGAGGCACCTGAGGAGCGTGAGGAGCGCGAGACGCATGCGCGGGCGCGCAGGCAGGTTGCCGATGCCAGGATGCCCAAACGAAGGATGGAACCTCGCCCGAGCAAGGCGAAAAGGCGGCTGGCGGAAAAGATCACCGAACCGGATGGAGTGGCCTCGGCAGTGATGATGGCTGAGATCCTGGGTCCTCCCAGGGCCGTGCAGCCGCATCGCCCGCCGACGAGCCGCATGCAGAGGAGATGAATCGCAGCTTCGACCCGCGGCGGTGAAGGCAGATCGCCGCCGTGGTGCCATGACTCCCCGGGTTCTGGGCGTTGCCGTAACAGCGTGACTGTTTCTTACCGTCTCCTTGTTCGGGACCTGCGGGTACCCCGGGATTGCAGTGTCTGGATATAAGCTGCCGCCAGTGCCGTCACCGGTACGCACAGAACCATCCCTATGCTCCCGCTGAGGGCCCGCACCACTTCTGTGGCGATGAGGTCCAGGTTAGCTATCTTGATATACTGCATCTGATGAACGCTCAGGAGCAGAAGAAGAGGCAGGGCCCCTCCCGCATAGGCCAGTATAAGGGTGTTGGCCATGGTGCCCAGGACATCGCGGCCCACCTCTAACCCGGAGCGAAACAGGGAGCGAAGGGACAGGCTGGGATCGGCATTGTGAATTTCCTGCACGGCGGAGGCTATGGATACGCACACATCGATGATGGCGCCCAGAGCACCCAGGATCATGCCTGAGAGCAGAAGCCCGCGGAAGTCGATTGACAGTTCGGCGGTGTGATACAGCATTTGAGCGTCCTGGGTGTGCAGCCCCATGAGGTGAGTCAGGTGTCCCCAGATGTGAGCAACGGCTGCCGCCGCGGTTACGCCGGCTGCAGTTCCCGCAGCCGCGGCCAGGGTCTTGCCCCTGAATCCCAGCACCAGGACCCCGGTGAGCGCGACAATCGCGGTACTGGTCAGAATAGTCGTGAGCACGGGGTCGCGTCCGGCTAGCACTGCAGGAATCATCACATAGTAGACAGCCAGCCCGGTAAGCGCAAGCGTTGTCACAACGCTTGCCCCGCGTCGTCCCGCTACGATCAACAGACAGGCGACAAAGGCCAGTATAAGCAGTCCGAGTGAGGTGTCCCGGGCGAAGTCCATGACATACAGCTGCCCGGCAGTCTCGCCAATGAGCACCCGGTTACCCTCACTTACATCGATATCGTACGCGGGATTGCCTGTCAGCTGATTCTCGAGGATGTGTTTTTCACCTGCACGTTCGCCGGAGGTGAAGCGCACCTTTATCTGCTGTTTGCGGGCTTCATCACCCCAATGGCCGGTCGATGCTGGCTCTTCTTCCTGAACCTCCAGCACCACCGCGCGGTAGACCTGTGATTCCTCCTCCTGATCAATGTGCTCAGCACCTGCTGCTGCAGAGTCAGCCCACCCGGTTGTGACCATAATCAGGACCAGGGCAGACAAGACTGCCAGGGTTTCTTTGCACATCATGATTCCTCCTAGACTTCATTAAGGTTCGTCCTGCGCACCTATGTCATTCGTTCCGGTTGGTTGCACATCAGATCGTGAGCAGAAGCAGTCCGGCCCTGGCCACTATGCCGCCCACAAGAAAGGCGAAGATTGTCGTGATTACCAGTGTTGCCAGGGCAAATCTGGCACCGAATTCCCGCATCAGAACTGCCACCATTGCCACGCACGGCACGTAAAACAGCGCCACGACAGAACCCACCGTAAGCTGCAGGGTCGTCAGATTCATGTCGAGGAGAGGCAGCACCGTCAATTCACGTCGGAAGATGCCCAGGAGGATGGGCACAGCGGCCTCCTCAGGGAGCTGGAGCCATCCCGCCACGACCGGGCGCAGGAGTGCTCCCAGGTAGATCATCAGACCGGTTTCGTACAGTACTGCGGCAACGGCCACACCTCCGACCACCGCGGGTACCGCGTCTTTGATGTAGTGCTTGGTACGGACCCACAATTTCTTGCCCAGCACAACCGGACGCGGCAGCAAGAGATCGGGAATTTCCATAAGCGTCGGTGAGCTTTGACCGGGGAGGATCCGTCCGAGGAGCAGACCTGTGATCGCCAGAGCCGATATGGAGATAGCCGCGACGAATGAAAGGGCCCCAATGGAACGGGCGGCCAGCAGCGATATGAAGGCACCGGTCTGGGCCATACAGGGAATGCTGAGTGAGACCATCAGTGATACAGTGAGGCGGTGTTTATGTGAAGACAGGGCGCGGGTGGACATGATGGCCGGGATGCCGCAGCCGTATCCGAGCAAAAGCGGTATTATCCCCGCCCCGGAAAGGCCGATTTTTCCCAGCAGTCCGTCGAGCATCACCCCGAGCCGCGGCAGGTAACCGGAGTCCTCCAAAAAGCACAGCGCCAGGTAAAAGGAGAGGACGTACGGCATGACCAGTGTGAATGGCCACTCCACTCCCTTGGTCAAGAAGCCGTATTCTCCGATCATGATGTTCTGCAGCAGTCCGGAGGGCACGATCTCCTGTATCAGAGATACTATCTGCGGGATAATCAGCCCCGTAAAGACCGGCAGTAGCACGAAACGACGGAGAGCCATGCCCAGTCCTACCACGGTGGCGAATACAGCGACCAGCACCCCGCAAGCTACCAACACTCCCGGCCAGGGGCGCATGGAAGCGTCACCGATAAGATCGCGCCGGGTGACTCCTGACTGCCGGAGTCTCGTGATCACGCAGCGGTGAATGCCCTCGGCTTCAGTCCAACTGACGTCGGTCTTACTCGAAGGTGTGGACCGCTCCGGCCCGTCCAGCGCGCTGCAGATGGTGCTGTGCAGCGTATCCAGACCTTCTCCCGCCACTGCTGCGGTTCTCAAGACATCCGTTCCCAGCGCGCGGGACAGGGCATCTGTATCCAGCTGCAGCCCTCGCTCGCGCAGCAGGTCGATTCGATTGACGGCTATGAGGGTCGGTAGACGGCGTTCGAGAACCTGCAGGGCGAGATAGATGCTGGACTCGAGGTTGGCGGCATCGAGCACGCAGACTACCAGGTCCGGCTCCCTATCGAGCATCTGAATGGCGACCTCTTCCGCCTCGTTAGAAGCCTCCAGAGTGTAGGTTCCGGGAACGTCAATTACCAGGGCCCGATGAGGACCGAAGAGTACTTCCCCCTCGGTATAGTCGACGGTTGTCCCGGGGTAGTTGGCCATGGCCACGTCCATGCCGCTCATTTCACTAAAGATCACGCTCTTACCCACGTTTGGTGGGCCTATGAGTAGGATCAGTTTTCCGCTGCTGCTATGTGATGGCTCAGGCAATTCTCGGCCACCCCTCCATCTTCAACGCGGATCTTCCTGGCGAGCTCCCGCCCCAGGGCGATCCTGCGCCCTTGCACATGCACCACCACCGGTCCCCCGAAGGGATGCCGGCAGGACACGGTGACCCTCTTGCCGGGACGCAGTCCCAGGGGTGCAAGGAGGGGATCATCCGGCACTGAGAAGATTATGGCCACCTGCAGAGCGGTCAGATCCTCGAGACACGTGTCGATAGAAGTATCCTGGTTACTTGTGATCGGCACAACCAGGCCCTCCTCTCGGTAGGGTTTTTCGATGACAACGGACTGCTTTCCCAGGTCTGCCGCGGCTGAATGGAACTCGCCCCCGTGGCCCAGCTCCCCAGGAGAGACCAGGGGGTAGATGCAGCACAGCTTTCCATCAGGCATCGGATTGCGGTAGACCAGCTTCGCTTCCGGACGCATGTTCTCGAGCAGATTGCGGAGCACCCGCCGTCTGGGGAACACGTGCAGAGAAACCCACACAGCGTCGTACGGCGAGGCATCAATCGTCTCACCGTCTGCCTGCTGGACATGGATGCAGGCCTCGCGCCTCTGGCTTCGCACGAACTCGGTCGCGGCGGCCACTGCCCGGCGGTCCCGGTCCACGGCCGTTACCGAAAAACCGTGCCGGGCCAGCATGAGGGCAGTCAACGGCAGTGAACCACCCCCGACGTGCAGGATGCTGCCGCCGGGTTTGAGCCGGGCCAGATCCAACTCCTTCCGCACCAGACTGTCATAGAATTTCTTGCCGTACAGCATGCCGAGTGCGGGTAAGGAGTGTGCGATCAAATTCTCGATTTTGCCGATGAGCCGGCCCGTCATATTCATGATCCAGAGCGCAACAGCTGAGCTGGCAGATGACATATTCAACACCACCCTTTTTCGGCGCCGGCTGCGCAGTAGAGAATTGAACGATTGAATGTCTTCATTTCCTGCGGAATCACGCCGTCGGGCGCGGGTGATCTGGGGAGCGGATCATACTGCCTGCTGAAGTGGGGACTCGGTGCCCGGAAGACTACCCGTACGTCGGGCGGCCCGGCGGTCAGCAGGTTGCGGAGGATCTGCTCCTTGGGTTCCGCCTGCAGAGCAACAATTGCTGCGTCGAAGTCTCCGGGAACATCTACGGCCGCGTTGCTCAGGATGACCTCGATTGTTTGGTTCAGATCCAACCGGCCGGTGCAGGCCCGGGCGGCACGTACCGCGTCAGGATCACAGTCGAGGGCGACTGCCCGCACCCCCGCCAGGCGCACGGCATGGATCGCCGTGAAAGGCACCGCCCCGCACCCCACATGCAGTATTGTCTCGCCCCGGGAGATTCCTGCCAGGGCAATCTCCCGCTGTACCACCGTGCGATACGGGAGGGAGTAGAGTTCAGTGAGTGCCGGGCTGCGGCTGGCCAGTTTCTCCCAGCTGGAGGTGATCCTGGCAATGGCGCGATGTGTCATGGATTCGGCTTTCTCTGTCACAGTGCACGCCCTCCCGCGTCAAGCAAATGATAACCATTTGCATTAGATTATCCCGTTTCCCTTTCCCCTTGTCAAGGATGAAAATCATTATCGCTTAGGTGGTGCTGTCTTGTCCCCCTGCCCGGCCATAATTGCCGGCACATCCACATACAATTGCACCGGAGAGGCGGATCCCCATGCGGCGCTCCATCATCGATCTATTTGAGCTGCCCAAAGATGTAATACTGGACCTGCCGCGGCTCACTGTGGTGGGCCGCGAACAGCTGATGATAGAAAACCACCGTGGAATTGCTTCATTTGACACCGAATGCGTGATCGTGGGGTTTCGCGGGGGGCAAATCCGCGTGACCGGGCAGCGGATGAAAATTGCCTCAATAGATGAAGAGGAAATCCTTCTGGCGGGGAGCATTGACTGCATTGCATTCTCCGGTGAGCGGGGGTGACGGGGTGCAGAGTTCGGGGCGCTGGGATGCGGGCTCCGTGCTGATAGAGGTGACGGGAAGGCGACTGGAAGCCTTCATCAATCTGGCGGCGGGACGCGGAATTTGGCTGCGTGACGTGCAGTGGCTCTCGGGTGCCCTTCGCTGCTGGGTGCGGGCGGAGGATTTCCGGCGCCTGAGACCGGTGGTGCGTCGCTCGGGCTGCCGGGTGCACATCCTGTCCCGTCGTGGAGCGCTTTTCTACTGGCGTGCCTTGTTCCGCCGGAGATCGATGCTGGTCGGCTTGGTAGTGTGCCTGTTACTCGTCGCGGCGTCCTCATCTGTAATCTGGACCGTGGAAGTAGAGGGGCTGCAGGAGCGTGAGCCGGAGGAGGTCCTGGAGGCCGCCCGCCGGCTGGGCGTCGCCCCGGGGGTACCGGTGTTTGGCCTGGACCTGCAGGCTATCGCACGCGCGCTCGAGCGCGAACTTCCCTTTGTGACCTGGGCCGCCCTTCAGCGCCGTGGGGTCCGGGTGACCATCAAAATTGTGGAGCGGGTGGGGGAGATGCCCGATCCCGATCAGGCGGTCGATATTGTTGCCTCCAGGGATGGGGTGGTGCGGGATGTGTCGGTTCTGGCCGGCATTCCCATGGTGGTGCAAGGAGATGAGGTCAGGGAGGGTGCTGTGCTGATCCGGGCGGAGCCCGGTGAGTCAGCGGGTGAAGAAATCTCCGCCAGGGGACAAATCCTGGCCACAGTATGGTACACTGAAAAGGAATCAGTTCAGCTGTCCAGGAAGACTCATGTACCCACGGGAAGGGAGCATGTGCGGACACTGATCCGGGTGGGAGAGGAGGATTCCATCACCATCGCCGGGGGGCGCGAGATTCCCTTTGAGGAATATGTGACCTCGCACACTCGTCGGTCCCTGCTGGGGTGGGAGATCTTTTCTCTTCCCATATATATTGAAACAGTATACTATAGGGAAATGTCGGCGTATGTGAGGGATCTGAGGGAGCCTCAGGCCATAAGAATCGCCTGTGCTCGTGCGCAGCACCGTATACGCAGCAGCATGGGCCCGGAGGGAAGGGTGATCAGCTCCACCTGCACGATCCTGAAGCGGGATGGAGACCGGATCCTGATAGAATCCTCGGTGAAGGCGATTGAAGACATCGGCGAGGAGAGGCGGGTCGAGCCTTGAGTTTCACGCCCATGCGTACTAGCTTTGAACTGAGGTCACCAGTATAAGAAGGAGTGAAATAACCACGTCCTATGGCGACGCCCCAGGAATCTCAGAAGATCAGAGAACGGACTTTCCGCGTCGATGATAACGCGAAAGCGGTTCAGCTTTTCGGTCACGGGGACCGCAACCTGGACTTTCTCGAGGAGCACTTTCCCATCAGACTGGTCAGTCGGGGTAATGAGCTGACGATTGTGGGACCGTCCGATGCCGTTGAGCAGGTACACAGGCTGCTGCAGCGCCTGCTGGGAGTCCTTCAATCGGGGAACGAGATCAACGACCAATCCATACTGTATGCGATTGGACTTGCCAAGCAGGGCGATGAGGAACCCCTCGACGATATTTACGAGGACACAGTCGTTGTGACGTCCCGGGGCAAGAAGATAAAGCCCAAGACCAAGGGGCAGAAGCTTTACCTGTCCATGATGAAGAAAAATCCCATTGTTTTCTCCATTGGGCCCGCCGGTACAGGCAAGACTTACCTCGCCATGGCCCAGGCGAGTGCGGCTCTGCGGGATGGACATGTCAGTCGCATCGTGCTGACCCGTCCTGCCGTGGAGGCGGGGGAACAGCTGGGCTTTTTGCCCGGCGATCTGCAGGAGAAGGTGGACCCGTATCTTCGACCGCTGTACGATGCGCTTTACGACATCATCGGGCCCAATCGCTTCGAAAAGGAGATGGAGCGCGGGGTCATCGAGGTCGCACCTCTGGCCTACATGCGAGGAAGAACGCTCGACAACTCCTTCATCATCCTTGACGAGGCCCAGAACACCACCCCGGAGCAGATGAAGATGTTTCTGACCCGCCAGGGATTCGATTCGCGCGCGGTGATTACCGGAGACATTACCCAGATCGACCTGAAGAGCGGCGACAGCGGCCTGGTCGTAGTGCAGAGAATTCTCAAGGGGATCGACGGAATAGAGTTCGTTTATTTGAGCGAGAAAGATGTGGTCCGACATCCGCTGGTCACAAAAATCATCAAAGCATACGAAAAATTCGAGGACGAGGAGTAGGCGGAGAAGAGATTCTGGATGGGCGAGGCAGCTGTGGGAGTGGATCCGCACCGGCTGGCGGGTTCTCGCTACTTCCCCTCTTGAAGAAAGCTCCGCATTTCGCCGTGCCTGCTGGGGGCTGCTTTTTCTCGTTCTTCTTTCTGCTCTGTTCATGAGCAGTATGTTATCGGACGAGCTGGATGTTGAGATAGGTGACCCAGCTCCCTTCAATATCAAGGCAGAAGCCGAATTTGTTGATCATCCCTCCACAGAGGACATGCGTCGCCAGGCCATGGAGGATGTACCTGATGTTTATGAGCAGGATCCCGGCGTGCAGGGGCGCGTTCTCTCTGAGATCGAGGAGCTGTTCGGAAGGCTGATGGACCTGCGGGTCAGGGTAAGGCGTGAGGAGAATGCCGATGCCCATATCATCGGCACAGAGCGAGAAGAGTACATGCAGACCCTGCGGGAGTTCTGGCCCACCGAGCTCACCGATGATGAGGCAGAGGTTCTGTTGACTGCGCCTGAAGCTGAGCTGACCGATGCGATGGAGACTCTGTCCGATGGGTATCACACCATGTTTTCTCAGGGAATCAAGACGGAAAGCCTCGATGCCTACCGGGAACAGCTGGAGGCGAAAGTCAGTGAGTCAGCGAACTCCGCGCGGGTGGCCGCAGTAATCGGCTCAACAGGGAGTGATCTTCTTCGCCCCAACCTGTTGTTCAACGCGACCGAGACCCTGCGCAGAAAGCATATGGCTGCAGAAGAAGTCTCCCCGGTAACGATCCGCCGCGGGGAGCTGATAGTCCCCGACGGGGCCATAATCACCGCCGAAGATATGGTCCGGATAGAGGATGCCGGTCTTCTGGATTCAAGTGATAGCTGGCAGATGTACGGGGGGGCTGTGCTGTATGCCCTGCTCCTTCTGGTTCTTATCAGCAGTTACCTTGTCCGTTTCCGGCCGGAGATCTTCAGCTCAGAATCGAAGATCGTGCTTGCGGGTCTGATATTCATAGTGGCGCTGTTTGTATGCCGCTTTGCCCTCGAGCTCTCTCCGTTTCTAATGCCGATGGCGGCCGGAACCATGCTATTAGGGATACTCCTGGACGGCAACACTGCAATAATGTTCGGGCTGACCATGGGTCTCAGCGCCGCCGTCATGACCGGGGGAGACGTTTACGCGGTAGTGGTCAGCGTGGTGGGAGCGACGGTGGCGGCAGTAGCCTCCGATGACATCGAGGAGCGTACGGATATGATGCGCACCGGAATCAGGGTGGCCGCCGCCAATGTAGTTGTGCTGCTCGCCCTTGTGCAGCAGGCGGGAGGCGTCACTGCCGTCGATCTGGCCCTGTGGCGAAATGTGTTGTGGGCCGGCGGCAACGGGATACTCTCGGCTGTGGTTGCCATAGGTCTGCTCCCGTTTCTCGAGAGTTTCTTCGGAATTCTGACGCCGGTGAAGCTTCTGGAGCTGGCCAATCCGCATCATCCGCTCATGCGCCTGCTCCTTGAGAGTGCCCCGGGAACCTATCATCACAGTATGACCGTGGCCAACCTCGCCGAATCCGCCGCAGAGGAGGTGGGCGGGGATTCGTTGTTCACCCGGGTCGGAGCGTATTATCATGACATAGGAAAGGCGCGGCGACCATATTTCTTTGTGGAGAACCAGTTTGGCGGGGAAAACCCGCACGATAAACTTTCACCCAATTTGAGTGCCCTGATCATAATCAGTCATGTCAAGGACGGAATTGACATGGCAGAAGATTACGGTCTCCCCGAAGCGGTAGTGGAGTTCATCCGGGAGCATCACGGAACGCGCAGGGTGAGCTACTTCTACGCCCGGGCCAGAGAAGCCAGCGAGGAGGATGTACCGGAGGATAACTACCGCTATCCAGGTCCCCGCCCGCAGTCCAAGGAGGTTGCAGTGGTGATGCTGGCTGATGCAGTCGAGGCGGCAGTGCGCAGCCTGGCCCGCCCTACACCGGACCGGATACGCGGGGTAGTGAGGAACATAATTCATGATCGTCTGGAAGATGGGCAGCTTGACAAGTGCGACCTGACCTTCAGGGATCTGGACATGGTGTGTGATACCTTCACTCGCGTGTTGTCCGGGGCATTCCATCATCGCCTGGAATACCCGGAGTCACTGCTGGCGGAGGTGAAGGAGGAGGAAAAAGATGTCGATAGTTCTGGTTCAGACGAGCATCAGTGGGGAAGTGAAGATCCCGAGAATCGCTGAACCTGTGGTCCGGCGCACGGTCAGGGCGGCCTGTGACCGGGCCGGCGCCCCGCCCGGGCAGTTGGGCTGGGTGGTGGATGTAACATTTGTCGATGAACAGACCATCCGGTACTACAACGAGACATATCGTGGTGGGGATGGACCCACCGATGTGCTGTCTTTTTCTGTGTCTGCCCCGGAAGAGGAAGAGCAGTTGAGGGGCTTTGCCGATCCCATGGACCTGGCTCTCCTGGGTGATGTTCTGATCTGTCCGGAGCAGATAGACGAGGACCGGAACGAGCTGCATCAGATAGCTGTCCTGGCCTGTCACGGTACACTACACCTCCTGGGTTGGGCACACGAGGACGAAGAGGGTGCGGGCGAGATGGACCGCGTCACTGAGGATGTTCTGACCGATGTGCTCCCGCAGCCGGACTGATAGACCTTTTCTGCACGCCCTGCGATGGGCCCTGGCCGGTCTGCGTGCCGGTTGGTCAAGAGAACCCCATTTTCGCTGGCACGTCGTGCTTGCCCTGTGGGCGCTGTCTGTCGCCGCACTGGCATCACCGTCCGCGCTGGAATGGGGCGTGCTGGTTGCATCCTGCATCGCTGTGCTGGTGGTGCAGCTGCTGAACATGGTGACTGAACTGACGTTGGATGTGGTGGTCAGCGAGTACCACCCTCTCGTGCGATCTGCAAAGGACGCCGCGGCAGGGGCGGTCCTGCTTACCGTTTCTGCGTCAGTGCTGGTCTTCGCGCTGATCCTGGGGCCTTCACTCGTGCAGATGTGGACCGAGCTGCGCAGGATCTGGTTACATCGACCCGCGGCGCTGTGGTTTTGGGCGGCGACAGTCCTGTTGATCAGCTGGATTTCGCTCGCCCCTCCGAGTAAGTCTGGAGGTTGAATGAATTGAATGTGCGGATGCTTACCATCTTGCTGCTCACAATACTGACTTTCTTCAGCTGGCTGGCTGCCTGCTCCTCCCGGGAAGAGGCCGCGCCGGAGCCCCCCTCAGATCCCCGTCCGGAGGGTGCGCATGAGGACGAGGAAAAGCCCGTTGAGTACCCGACCTACAGGGGTCCTCGCAATCCCTACACCAACGAGCCGGCCGACGGGGAAAACATATCCCGACGTCCCATACTTGTGATCATGGATAATCACTCACAGGCCAGGCCACAGCTGGGATTGGCCCGGGCGGACCTGGTGTTTGAAGTCATGGCAGAGGGTGGGTTCACGCGTTTGCTGACGGTTTTTCTGGGTTCGGCACCGGAAGAGGTGGGCCCGATTCGCAGCGCACGCCCGTACCACCTCGATCTGGTCCAGAGTCTGGATGCTGTGCTGGTGCACTGCGGTGCCAGTCCGGAAGGTTATCGTCAGATCGAATCGAGGGAAATGGCGGTCTTCAACGATCTCTGGGGCGCAGAGGGTTTTTATCGGGACCAGAGAGAGGGAGTAAGTTTTGAGCACACTCTCTTTGCCTCTTTATCCGAGATACGCGAGGCGATGGATGAGCGAGAGATGGAGCATGTGGAGGGGCCGGAATCAATATGGAATTTCAGCCGGGGCGCAGGATCCGGCCCGGAGTGGGACGAGGCAGATCTGCTGCGGGTAAACTACCCGGGTTATGCGGGTTACACAGTTGAATATCACTTTGCAGGGGATAGGGGCGTCTATCTTCGCTACATCGGAGATCGACCCCACTCCGACGCCGCGGGCGATCAGATTTCAGTTGCAAACGTGTTGGTGGTGCAGGTGCCTGCCTGGCCCAAACCCGGAGACACCGAGGGACGGTTGAATATGGATATGTTTGCCGGTGGAGATGGCAAGCTGGTCAGTGGGGGAAAGGTCCGCGATATACAGTGGCAGATGGAACCTCACTCCCCCATGAGATTCACCGGAGCGGATGGTGAGGACGTGCATCTGCGTGAGGGCACGACCTGGGTTCAAATTGTCCCCCCGGACTCGAAAGTGCACACGGAAAGGGGGGAGGACGATGAAGAGCGATGATGACTTCGTCTCTGGCTTTGCCGCCGTGATAGGTTTTCCCAACGTGGGCAAGTCCACTCTCGTCAACCAGCTGGTAGGTCATAAGGTTGCCATAGTATCCCGTCGTCCTCAGACAACCAGGAACAGGATCCGCGGCATTGCCAATACAGAGGATGCTCAGATCATATTCGTGGATACTCCCGGGATCCAGAAGCCGCGCGATCGTCTGGAAGAGCACATGGTGCGGGCGGCGCGGCGGACCGTCGACGACGTGGATGTGGTGCTGTTTGTGGTGGACGGATCACGCCCGCAGCCGGGGCAGGGTGATCTGAACTGCGCCTCTATTGTCAACCGTTCGGATACGCCAGCAGTTCTGGTGGTCAACAAGCTGGATCTGGTCGATCGCAAGGAGCGCGATGCCCGCATCGATACGTACAGGGATCTGGGTGAGTTCGATGCCGTGGTAGCCACCTCTGCACTGCATGGGGGCGGGATTGACATACTGCGCTGGGAGCTCATGAAGCTTCTGCCGCGGGGAGGTCCCCGTTACTACCCGTCAGACGTCACCACAGATCAACCCACCTCCTTCCTCGTTGCCGAGCTCATCAGAGAAAAGGTGCTGGAGCTGACGGAACAGGAAGTCCCGTATTCGACCGCAGTGCAGGTGGTCCAGATTGAGGATCGGGGCGACAGTAACTTCTATATCGCCGCCGACATACTGGTTGAGCGGCACTCTCAGCGGGGCATTCTCATAGGGCGAGGCGGCAGGATGATCAGGACTATTGGTGAAAGGAGCAGACGCGAGGTAGAAAAGCTGCTCGATATAAGCATTTACCTTGATCTGCATGTACGGGTGCAGAAGAACTGGCGAGAGAACTTCTCCATCCTTGATGAACTCGGGGTCAGGGTCGACCGGGAATGAGGGGTTGTCTTACGTGAGCGGCGAGTACTCGGTGGAGGCAGTGGTGCTGGAAAGCAGAAAACTCGGCGAGAATGACCGACTGGCCACTCTCCTGACCAGAAGGCATGGGAAACTCCGCCTGGTAGTTCGCGGGGCGGCGAAGCCCAGGAGCAAGTTGGCAGCGGTTACTCAGCCTTTTGATTGCGTCAGATTGGATGTCTGGCGCGGCCGGACACTGGATGGGGTAAAAGGTGGCGAGGTTTTACACAGCCTGCGCCGACTGCGTTCTGAGCCGAAAGCTCTCGGGTGCGCCTACTGCCTGGCCGAAATAGTCAGTTATCTGGGGCAGGAGGGGGAAGCTGACGAACCGCTGTATCTGCTGCTCCTCACCTGTCTGCGCGCTCTTTCCGCGGGCGTACTGGAGCTGCTTGTTGTTGTTTTTTTCATTATTCGAGCCTCACGTGTTTCCGGGTTTTACCCCGTGTTGGATCAGTGTGTGCGATGTGCAGGTGAGCTGGAGGATGAAAGCTATCTGTGTTTTGGACATGGAGGTGCTCTGTGCCGCCTGTGCGCCGGCGATGTCCGGGGCGACGGTGCGTCCATGACTGCATGTGAACGCGAGCTGGCGGGAAATCTGGCACGAGTGCACCCGCGAAAT
The DNA here is from genome assembly GCA_003554565.1 of Clostridia bacterium. Classification (GTDB taxonomy): domain Bacteria; phylum Bacillota; class Sulfobacillia; order SLMV01; family SLMV01; genus PWGR01. The sequence continues at coordinate 15,310 of PWGR01000168.1, read as the reverse complement.
CTCCTGGAGTACGAGGAGGACGAAGACCGCCTACGGAGTATGCTGGGCCTGTTTCTGAACTATCTGGAGTACCAGCTGGAGCGGCGTGTGAATTCACGATATTTTATGGATATGCTAGAGTGAGTAGGTGATAAGCCGATTTACGCATGGGGGGTTCTGCGGTGAATGAACTGGAGAAGATCGACGTAATACGGGGGCGGGCCGGGGTCAGCTATCGTGAGGCGAAGGAGGCCCTCGCCCGCAGTGACGGCGATGTGCTGGAGGCCCTGATCTGCCTGGAAGAGGGAGAGGCCCCGGGAACGGCGGAAGTCCTCCGGGTTCGCGGCAGTGAGCTGGTGAACCAGATCCTGCGGCTGATTCGCGAAGGTAATGTTCGTCGTGTGATAGTCAGCAGGCGGGGACGCACTCTGTTGGATATCCCGGTGACCGTCGGAGCAGCCGGTGCGGTGCTCCTGCCGTACATCACGGCTGCCGGGACGCTGGCGGCGGTACTGACCGAGTGCTCCATCACGGTCGAGCGCCGCAAACCTGCAGGAGTAGAAAACGGCGACGAGGAAGAGCCGCCCGAGGAAGAGTGACAGTCGATCCGCGCTGCCCGGCGCGGGTCAGATCCGATCCGACCCCGGCCGCTCTCTTCCCCGTGGGGCGGGCCGGGGCTGAGGTAAATAGGAGGCTACATATGACGCTTGAGGACGTCCTCGCAGCACTCAATGAGTTTTGGAGTGAACAGGGCTGCGCCCTGCGACAGCCGTATGATCTGGAGAAGGGGGCCGGGACCATGAACCCGGTCACCTTCTTTGGGGCGCTGGACCCTGCTCCCAGCGCTGTTGCTTACCCGGAACCCTCGCGCCGCCCCGCTGACGGGCGGTATGGGGAGAATCCACTGCGTCTTTACCGGCACTGGCAGTACCAGGTGGTGATCAAGCCCTCCCCGGAAGACATCCAGGAGATATATCTCGAGAGCCTCGGCCACCTCGGAGTCGATTTCCGCAGGCACGACGTGCGTTTTGTGGAGGATAACTGGGAGGCACCTACCCTGGGAGCCTGGGGGCTGGGTTGGGAAGTCTGGATTGATGGCTCAGAGATAACGCAGTTCACCTATTTCCAGCAGGTGGGCGGACGGGATTTGAGCCTGATCCCGGTGGAGATGACGTACGGACTTGAACGCCTTTGCTGTTTTCTGCAGGGTGCAACTGACATCTTTGATATCCAGTGGAATGAAAACCTTACATACGGTGACATATACCGGTCTGAGGAGTACGAGCATTCGCGGTATTCATTTGACGTGGCTGACGTGTCACTGCTGTACCGTTCTTTTTCTGACTGCGAAACAGAGGCCGCACGTGCGCTGGAAGAGAACCTTCTGGCACCCGCATACGACCACACACTGCGGTGCTCCCATCTATTCAATTTGCTGGACGCCAGGGGCGCTCTCAGCGTCACCGAGAGGACCGGCTACATAGCCAGGATTCGCGATCTGAGCCGGCGATGCGCGGATCTCTATCTCGACCGATGTTGTGAGAGTGATCGGGAGGTGGAGTTAACGTGAGCGAGTCGGACGAGCTGCGGACCGCAGTGATGGAACTGGGATGTGCAGAGATTCCCGCCGCCTACCTGCCGCAGATGATGCGGGACCTGCGTCGGGAGTTAGAGAGAGGTCTTTCTGATGCGTCGCTCACCGTGGGTGAGCTGAGAGTCCTGTCCACACCCCGTCGCCTGGTAGCGCTGATTGATGAGGTCCCGGCGCGGGGGAGCGAGAAGACCGAGGAGGTTAGAGGTCCGTCCGTTGATGTTGCTTATGACGAAGAGGATGTCCCCACCCGGGCGGCGGAGGGCTTCGCGCGTGGACAGGGTGTCGATGTACAGGACCTGATCACGCGGTCGGAGGAGAAGGGTGACTATGTGTATGCAGTGCACCGGCGTCCGGGCCGCGCGGCGCAGGAGGCTCTCGCTGAGGTTATGCGACAAGCGCTGGGCGAGTTGAGTCCGCCCCGGACGATGCGATGGGGTGAGGGGAAATTTGCCTTTGCCCGGCCGGTACGGTGGCTTATGGCCCTGTGGGGCGATCGGGTGATACCCGTGGAGTTTGCCGGCGCTGAGGCGGGTAGGCGGACCTACGGACCCCGTTTCCGTCCCGAGAGCACCGAAGTACGCAGGGCGGAGGATTATCTCGAAACCCTGGCCGGTATCCGGGTTGTGGTGGATCAACGGGGGCGCCGGGAGCGCATCGTCGCCGCGTGCCGAGAGCTGGCCGCCGAGGTGAGCGGGAAGCCGGTCCTTGATGACTCTCTGCTGGATGAGGTGACTTACCTGGTGGAACACCCCGCGGTGGTGCGCGGTGATATTCCGTCGGAGTTTATGGATGTACCCCGGGTCGTCGTGATCACAGCGATGCAATCGCACCTCAGGTTTTTCCCCGTGCAAGATTCTGCCGGGCGAATGCTACCCTACTTCCTTTCGGTCATAAACGGCACGGGCAGGATGGGCCAATCGGTCCTGCAGGGTAACGAACTGGTCCTTCATGCCCGCCTGGCCGACGCCCGGTTTTTCTGGGAGGAAGATGCCCGGGTAAGCCTGAGTCGTCATGCAGAGCAGCTCGATGACGTGATCCTGCACCAGGAGCTCGGCACTTACGCCGATAAGGTGCACAGACTTCGTCTCCTGGTCAGAAACGTGGCAGCCACCCGCATGGATGATCCCGATGGGGCGCGTCTTCTGGACCGGGCCGCCGAGCTGTGCAAGGCGGACCTGGTCACACAAATGGTGACCGAGTTTCCTTCCTTGCAGGGGCTCATGGGAGAGGAGTATGCTAGGGTCGATGGAGAGGATGAGCTGGTCTGCCGGGCGATAGGTGAGCACTACCTGCCCGCCGGTCCGCATGACCAGCTGCCGGAGACCGAGGCGGGCTTGTGGCTCAGCTTGTTGGACAAGGTCGACGACCTGACGGGTGGATTTCTTGCATCTCTGGGCACCAGCGGGTCGGAAGATCCATACGGCCTCCGTCGCGCCGCGGCGGGCATGCTGAGGATCCTGGGTCGCCTGGACGGGGTGTCCCTCAGGACGTTGTTGGAGAAATCGGCTGACGCGCACGGGGCCCCGACAGGTGATGCGCGCCGGGACATACTGCAGGAGGTCACGCAATTTTTGCGGCGACGACTCGAACGCATGATGCGCGGGGAGGGATACTCACAGCACCTGACTGAGGGAATTCTCTCCGCCGGATTCGATGATGTCGGCGATGTCTGGATCAGGAGTGAGGCTGTGGCGGAATTTTTGCGGGATTCCTCCCGGGCAGAGGATTTCCTGGTGGCCTGGCGCCGCTGTCACAACCTCGCCGACCGGGGCGAGGCCGACCTCGACCTGGATACGGACCAGCTTACCGCGCCGGAGGCCCGAAAGCTGTGTCGGCAGTTCTTGCGGGTGAAACCGCGGGGTGAAGAGCTGCTGCGCTGTGGCCGATACCGGGAGTTTATGTGCCTGATGTCTGAGCTGCGCGGTCCGGTGGATGCAGTTATGGATTCGGTAATGATCATGGCTTCCGATCCGGAGGTGCGGAAAAGGAGGCTGGCGCTTCTGACTCAGATCGATGAACTGCTTTCCCGGCCTATGGACTGGAGCAGGTTGCCCGGGTGAACCTGAGGAAGGTTGTGGCAGGCATTGTCGGAGCTGACAGTTTACGTGGTGTCTGATTCGGTGGGTGAGACGGCAGAATCGGTGGCACGTGCGGCCATCAGTCAGTTTGAGATCAACTCTGAAACGGTTGGGGTCGAACGTATTCCCTTCATCCACTCGCCGCGACGTGTGGACGAGGCACTGGCTCGCATAGAAGATGATCATACGGACTGTTTGGTGATCTATACCCTGGTGGTTTCTGAGGTGCGTGACTACCTGGAACAACGGTGCTGCGAGGAGAATATCGAGGCAGTTGATATCATGGGACCGGTTATGTCTTCCCTGCAGCGCCACCTGGACCGGGAGCCCCGGCAGGAGCCAGGCATTATACACCGGATGGATGATCGCTACTTTCGCCGGGTTGCCGCGGTGGAGTTTGCTGTCCGGTACGACGACGGCAGGGAGCCGCGGGGTTTTCTGAAGGCGGACGTCGTGCTGGTGGGAGTATCCCGCACATCGAAGACCCCGGTTTGCATGTATCTGGCTCATCGCGAATACCGGGCGGCGAACTACCCATTTGCTCCTGAGGTGGAGCCACCGCGCGAGCTTTTTCTTTCGCGTGACCGGGTAATCGGGCTGACCATCGCGGCGGAACAGCTGCGGGGAATACGGAGGGAAAGAATCCGCCGTCTCGGTCTCAACCGGTCCTCCAACTACGACGACATCAACAGAATATATGAGGAACTGGAGTTTGCTTCTGAGATTTTCCGCCAGCTAAACTGTCCCGTGATCGATGTGACCAACAAGGCCGTGGAGGAGACGGCCACCACTGTACTGGAGATCATTCGGAGAGGAGAATGGCCAAGTGGCTGAGCAGAAGTTTGTGTATTTCTTCGACGAGGGTCGGGCGGACATGCGGGAAATTCTGGGGGGCAAGGGTGCCAATTTGGCAGAAATGAGCCGCTTGAATCTGCCGGTCCCTCCCGGGTTTACCGTCACTACTGACGCCTGTGCCGAGTATCGCCGGGCGGGTAAAATGTCTGAGGAAATACTGTGCCAGGTAAAAGAGCACCTGCGTCGACTTGAGCGGGAGCGGGGGATGAAATTCGGATCTACATTGAATCCGCTCCTGGTCTCAGTGCGTTCCGGGGCCGCGGTCTCCATGCCCGGTATGATGGATACGGTGCTCAATCTGGGTCTGAATGAGGATACGGTGTCCGGACTGGCATCAGCCACTTCCGATGAGCGATTCGCCCTGGACTGTTACCGCCGCTTGATTCAGATGTTTGGCAATGTGGTCAAAAAGATCGAGCACGACTACTTCGAGGACATTCTTGAGGATGTCAGGACCGAAGAAGGAGTGCGCGGTGACCACGAGATCTCAGTGAACGGGCTGCGTGCGGTCATCGATCGGTACTTGCGTGTGTATGAGGAGGAGACCGGCGATCCATTTCCCACCGACCCGTGGGAGCAGCTGGTGCTCACTATAGAGGCTGTCTTCCGTTCCTGGGACAACGAGCGGGCCCGCGTCTACCGGAGAGTGCACGGCATATCAGATGAGATGGGCACTGCGGTGAATGTGCAGGCCATGGTCTACGGGAACAGGGGTGAAAAATGCGGCACCGGGGTTCTTTTCACACGTGACCCGTCTGACGGCACACGGAGAATTTACGGTGAGTATCTGTCCAACGCGCAGGGAGAAGATGTCGTGGCGGGGATCCGCACCCCCAAGCCCGTTTCCGAGCTCAAAGAGAAAATGCCCGACGTGTACCGCGAGCTGGAGGAGGCGGTGGGGAAGCTGGAAACCCATTATCGCGATATGCAGGACATAGAGTTCACGGTGGAGGATGGGGAGCTGTTCATGCTGCAGACCCGTGCGGGGAAGAGAACTGCACTTGCGGCGGTGAAAATTGCTCACGACATGGTGCATGAAGGCCTCATCGACAAAAACGAAGCACTCACGAAGGTTGAGCCCAAGGATGTGGGAGTGCTCCTACACCGGCGCATTGATCCCGAGGCCGATGCCGAGGTTCTGGCGAAGGGCCTGGGCGCCTCGCCGGGAGCGGCCTGCGGCAAGGTGGTGTTCGATGCCGATGAGGCCGAGGCCCGCGGCAGCCGCGGAGAAAGCGTCATTCTCGTCCGCCCTGAGACCACCCCCGATGACATCCATGGCATGGTGGAGGCGGATGGGGTCCTGACCAGCCGCGGGGGACTGACCTGTCATGCTGCCATTGTGGCCAGGGGAATGGGTAAACCGTGCGTCGTTGGATGTGAAGAATTGAGCATCGATCTTGCCAGCGGAACTGCCAGCACGGATGAGGTTCATATCGGCGAGGGCGATATACTGACCATCGATGGCGCTTCCGGCCAGGTTTTTCTGGGAGAAACTGCGCTGATTGAGCCGACCGTAGCTCCCGAATTTGAAGAATTTTTGTCCTGGGCAGATGAGGTTCGTCGCCTGGGGGTCAGGGCAAATGCCGATACCCCCGTCGATGCCCGTAGATCTCTGGAGTTCGGGGCAGAGGGGATTGGGCTGTGCCGAACCGAGCACATGTTTATGCAGCGTGAGCGCCTGAAGGTGATGCAGGACATGATAGTTTCATTCAGCGCTGAAGATCGGGAGAGAGCCCTGGATCGACTCCTGCCCATGCAAACCGAGGATTTTGAAGCCATATTCCGGGAGATGGACGGAAAGCCCGTTACCATCCGCCTGCTGGATCCTCCCCTGCATGAATTTCTGCCTGACCGGGCGGAAATCAAGGCCGAGATCGAGGCACTGCGGGGGGGCGAGAGTGCGTCGCGGGTGGAGCTGGCGGAAAAAGAGGAGATGCTGCAGCGGGCCGTGTCACTGGAAGAGGTCAACCCCATGTTGGGTCAGCGGGGATGTCGCGTTGGAATTCTCTACCCGGAGATCTATGCCATGCAGAGCCGGGCGATATTCACCGCCGCCGCTCGGGTGCTGACAGACGGGATTGAGGTACTGCCGGAAATAATGGTGCCCCTGATAAGTGATGTTCGTGAGTTCGATGAAATCGCCGGGGAGATTCACCGAATAGCCGGCGAGGTGCAGAAAAGGGAGGCCATCGAGATCACCTACACCGTGGGGACCATGATCGAGATACCGCGCGCCTGTGTGACGGCAGATGAGATTGCGCGTTCGGCCGAGTTTTTCTCGTTCGGAACCAACGACCTGACGCAGACAGTGTTTGGGTTCAGTAGGGATGATGCGGAGGCCAAGTTCCTGCACGTGTACCTGTCCCGGGGCCTGTTGGAAGAAAACCCATTCGCCGTTTTGGATCGAAAGGGCGTGGGGGGACTCATGGAGATGGGACTGCAATTGGGCAGGAGCAGTCGATCCGACCTGAAGGTGGGCATCTGCGGTGAACATGGCGGTGATCCCGATTCCATAGAGTTCTGTCATGCCGCGGGGCTGGATTATGTCAGCTGTTCACCTTACCGGGTGCCGGTTGCCCGCTTGGCTGCGGCCCACTCCGCCCTGCAGGATGCGGCACCCGAATAAATTGTCGATCGAGGGCGGAAGGAATCGTGTGACCTTATGAAGAATTCTCATATACTGCTGCTGTATTCTGGGGCGCCTCTGTCGCCCCAGAATCATTTGGGCGAATTATGAGGTGCGCTGAGGGGTGATGTGGTTGGAAAACAGAGATCTGGTAGAACGGATCCGCGACGAGGTTGACCTCGTGGAGATCGTCTCCGACTACGTCTCCCTGAAGCAGCAGGGGAGGAATATGGTTGGGCTGTGCCCGTTTCACGATGAGCGCACCCCCTCCTTTGCAGTGGCCCCCGATCGTCAGTTATACTACTGCTTTGGGTGCCATGCGGGAGGTGATGTGTTCAATTTTGTGATGGAAATGGAAGGGGTGCAGTTTTTTGAGGCACTTCGCCTTCTCGGGGATCGCGCTGGCATATCGGTCTCCGACCGTCAACATGAGGGGGGGGACAAGCCCTCCCGCGAACAGAAAATGCGGGAGTACCTGTACAGGGTCGGGAGGTTCGCAGCTGGCTTTTACTCACAGCAGCTGCGCGAAAAAACCGGAGATCGGGCGCTCGAGTATCTCAGCCGCAGAGGTATTTCGGGGTCGATACAGAAAGACTACATGTTGGGATATGCGCCGGATTCCTGGGATGCGCTTATCAGCGCACTGCGGTCCCGGGGGGTCAAGATGAAGGCCGCTGAGATGCTGGGCCTGGTGAAGGTCAGTGACCGTACTGGAAACTACTATGACGTATTTAGGGACCGCATCATATTTCCAATCAATGATTTTCGCGGAAGAGTTGTGGGGTTTGCCGGGAGAGTGGTGGATGAGGGACAGCCGAAGTACATGAATTCGCCCGAGAATCCCATATTTCACAAAGGCAGCATCTGGTACGGGCTGGACAGAGCGAAAAGTGAGATCCGTCGGAGGAGTAGAGTGATAATTGTCGAAGGATACATGGATGTCCTTGCCTGTGTGGTGCATGGATGGCGGGAGACTGTGGCGTCGATGGGAACATCGATTACCCGCAGTCAGGCCAGAATACTCGATCGATACGCAGATGAGGCACTGCTGGCCTACGATGGCGACAGTGCAGGTATTGATGCGGTGCTCAGGAGCATCAGCAGCTTTGCCGGAAGTGCCATTAATCTCCGCGTTGTGCGGCTTCCAGAGGGCAACGATCCGGATGATGTGCTGGCGGGCGCAGGTGGCCGGGAGCATTTCGAGCAGTATGTTGGCGGGGCACAGGCAATCTTCGAGTTCGTGTGGGATCAGGCGGTAAAGAGACACGACATATCCGAGTCGGAAGGTAAGGCAGAGGTGCTCAGAGAAGTAGCGGATATGATCGTATCGGAGCAGGACTCTGTTATACGCGGAGACAGGATTCGGGTAGTTGCCCACCGGCTGAAAGTACCGGAGCGAGCGGTCAGGGACCAGCTTCGACGGTGGGGTAGAAAGGATAAGGAGCATAAACGAAGCGCAGATAGACATAATACTAAGGAAAATTACGGTACGGAACTGTTGCAGCAAAGATCAACTGCCTGGCGTGCCTGGAGGGCCGAACGAGAGATTCTGCGCTTGATAATGCATCGGGGTGAGTACCTGGACAGGGTGCGGCAGGATCTCTGCACATTGGATTTCGAGGACGACTCTCATCGTAGAGTACTGGAGAAAATCCTCGAGCTCCGGGAGGCCCGTACAGGGGATGTGGCGAATGCTCTCCCCGGATGTTGCGACGAGGAGGAGGACAGGCGTCTGGCCGCCCGTCTAGCAATGGAGGAGGTGCCGCCCGGAGAGTCCGATCGCGCATATGCTGATTGCATCCGGACCCTGATGCATCGCCGAAAGTATCGGCGCATAGAGGAACTGACGGATATCATGCACGAGAAAGAACGTCGGGGGGAGAAAATTCCGCCCGAGATTCTGAGGGAACAGACAGAATTGTTGGCAGAGCTGAAAACCCGTAAGAAGTGACGACAATATCCACCAGCAGTGGGAGTGATGGTGTTGACTTTTGCCGAGACGCGAAAAAATCTTAACCCCGAAGAAGAAGAAGGGGCGGAGGCCGAGAACGATACTGGCTCCGCGAACGCGGAGGAACTCCTCGAGCTGCCCGAAGTTCAGGAGCTTCTAAAAGAGGGCAAAGAAGAGGGGTCTCTGGCCTATCCGGATATAATGGATGCCCTGGCCGAGATTGACTTGAGCGTGCAGGAGATTGAGGCCATCTACCGACAGCTGAGACGGGAAGGCGTCGAAATAGAGGGCGATCCGGACGAAAAGGACGCTGAAGCCGATTCCAAACTGGATCTGCCCGAAGGCATATCTCTGGATGATCCCGTGCGCATGTACCTCAAAGAAATCGGTCGCGTCGACCTGCTCAGTGCCGATGAGGAAATCTACCTGGCCAAGAACATTGAGGAGGGAGACGAGGAGTCCAAGCGAAAGCTGGTCGAGGCTAACCTTCGCCTGGTGGTCAGCATAGCCAAGCGGTACGTGGGCCGAGGCATGCTGTTTCTGGATCTTATCCAGGAGGGCAACCTGGGTCTCATGAAGGCAGTGGAGAAGTTTGACTACCGCAAGGGCTATAAGTTCAGTACGTACGCGACCTGGTGGATTCGCCAGGCCATAACCCGGGCCATTGCCGATCAGGCGCGAACTATCCGCATTCCCGTGCACATGGTTGAGACCATCAACAAGCTGATTCGCGTCTCCCGGCAGCTGCTGCAGGAGCTGGGCCGTGAGCCCACCCCGGAGGAAATTGGTCGCGAAATGGACATGGACTCTGAACGGGTGCGGGAGATAATGAAGATCTCGCAGGAGCCCGTGTCCCTGGAGACGCCTATCGGCGAGGAAGAGGACAGCCACCTGGGCGATTTCATCCCGGACGAGGAGGCCCGGGAACCGTCGGACGCCGCATCGTTCGCCTTGTTGAAGGGTCAGCTGCAGGATGTGCTGCACACCCTCACGCCCAGGGAGGAGAAGGTCCTCCGACTGCGCTTCGGACTGGACGATGGACGGCCGAGAACCCTTGAGGAGGTTGGACAAGTTTTCGGGGTGACCCGGGAACGGATTCGCCAGATCGAGGCCAAGGCCCTGCGCAAGTTGCGACACCCCAAGCGCAGCGGTACGTTGAAGGACTATGTGGAGTGAATTTGCGATTCGCGCGGGGTTGACGCGGTGGGCAACGTTCATTATAATTTCTAGTGCATTAGGCGGCAGGAAAAGCTATGCTCCACGGTAGCTCAACGGCAGAGCGTCCGGCTGTTAACCGGAGGGTTGCTGGTTCGAATCCAGCCCGTGGAGCCATACCTTTGCCCTGGGCCCATAGCTCAGTTGGTTAGAGCAGGGGTCTCATAAACCCAAGGTCGTTGGTTCGAATCCAACTGGGCCCACAGAAGGTAAAATGTGGCCCCATAGTCTAGTGGTCTATGACACCAGCCTTTCAAGCTGGAGACCCGGGTTCGATCCCCGGTGGGGTCACAGCCAGCAATCGCGGGCGACGGATCAGTGCCGTCGCCCGCGATTGCTTCTGTGCCTCAGTTGCCCTGTAAAGTGCAGCAAGAGGTTTTATGTGGCTGGGACTGGGCGAGTACTCCTGAAGGAAGAGAGAGCACGAAGGATGTACCAGCATCCCCATTTGAGTGCAGGCATAGCTCGCCGTTGAGCCGTTCCCGCGCCATTCTTCTGGCCAAAAACAGGCCCAGCCCGGTGCCGTTGGGTTTGGTAGTAATGAATGGACGGAAGACGGCTTCTCTCATGTCTTCGGGAATTCCGGGCCCCTCGTCCTCTACGGATATGTAGAGCAAATCACAACATGAATTCCATTTACACAGTATATCAACCCGGCCTCCAGATGGAGAAACGGCAACTGCATTATCCACCAGGTTGTACAGTATCCTCCTGATCCAGGGACCCTTGCCGCTTTCAATCTCCAGTTTCCTGGGACGTACGGTCAGATCGACGCAAATTTCCTTCCTCACTATGCGTGGCCGAAGACACTCAACCACTTCCTCGACGGTCTGGACGAGGTCGTCCGGTTCTCGTCCTTCCTCACGGGTTTCATATGTTGCGGGATCCTCGCGGGCAACACATAGGACCTCCCGCAGCATGTTCTCAAGATCATCCATACTGTGGGTCATATTCTGCAGGTACTGGGTTACTCCCGCGTCGTCGTCGGTCATTTCCTGCGCCAATTCGGTATAGGCGCGGAGGGTGGTTATTTGGTTGCAGATCTCATGCAGCTGCGCTGCTGCCATGTCCAGCGGCAGGGCCAGGTCTATGCTTTGCGCGTCATCGTCACGCATCCGGCGCATAGATGCTCTTCCTCTCCCACAGCTTGATTGATTCTGAAGGTCGACGCCATTCTCGTCCAGCCGGGTCGTGACCGGTCCACCCAGGCACTACTACCCCAATAGCAGTTGCAGCGCGGCCGCTTCACTTGCCCGGCTATAGTCCGGCAGATATTCGATTAATTATTCCATCGTGCGGTTTCTCCGGCTCCAGCCAAAATGCGAAGGATCTGTGTCCTTTTGCGGGTCAGTGAGCAGACGACCCGCTGTCAAAAACCAGTTTCTCGTCACTCCCTTCTCCTGGGCATGTATATGGCCCAAAAAGGGTGACTATGTCCTGCGGCCGTTATAGTCACCCTTCTGCATCAAACCATCATATCCTGCGAGCATCCCGGCGAATTTCTGTCGTGCTGACGGGATGCTGACTGAAGTGCGTCAATTCTTGCCCGGCGGCACCTGGTCCAGGGCCGCCCGGATGCGGCGGGCCGAGCGCTCTCTTCCCACCAGATAGACCAGCGTAAACAGGCTGGGCCCCACCGTTTTTGCAGACAGGGCCACCCGCGTGCCGTGTATCAGTGGGGCCGCCTTCAGGTCAAATTCCTCTGCGGTGGAGCGGATAATGTCCTCGATGGTTTCTTCATCCCAGGTCGTGGCCGTCTCGTAACGGTCCGCCGTTCGGGAGAGAGCATCTCTGACGTCATCTTTCGCAAGATATGAGTGGAGATCTGCATCAATGCTGACATTTTCGGCGAAGAAGTGCCCTCCGTACTCGACTATCTGTTCCCCGTACTTGAACCGGCTGCCGAGTGCCTCCACGATTTTTTCGATGTAGGCAAAAGCATCATTGTCAGTCTCATCTTCAATCATCCCGGCGCGGGCCAGGTATTTGGCTGCAATCTCGGCCCGTTGGCGCAGCGGTCTGTTTTCCATGTGCTGCGAATTCAGGTGAGTCAGCTTCTGCTGGTTGAACTGGCTCGCACTCTGCCGCACCCGGTCCAGGCGGAATGCATCGATGAGCTGCTCGGGGTTGAGGAAGTCGTTTTCGCCCTCTGGTGCCCACCCGAGCAGGGCCAGGTAGTTCATCATCGCCTCCGGTATGAACCCGCGATCCCGAAAGTCCGACAGGGATGCCGCCCCGTGCCGTTTGCTCAGGCGGTCCCCGTCATCGCCGAGGATCTGCGGCAGATGGGCGAACTCTGCAGGCTCGCAGTCAAGAGTCTCGTAAAGCATAATCTGACGTGGGGTATTGGACAGGTGATCATCTCCGCGGATTACGTGCGACACGCGCATCGCGTTATCATCCACTACATTGGCAAAATTGTATGTGGGGGTGCCGTCGGACTTGATCAGAATGAAGTCACCGAACTGGTCGTTTTCGAAGCTGAGTTTCCCCTGCACTATATCCTCGAAAATGGTTCGACCTCCGGGATTCCGGAAGCGCACAGCTTCACCCTCTGAGCGGGCTCTCTCTCCGGGTTTTTCGCCGCACGTGCAAGCATCCGCATCAAGGCCCTCAGCAGTGCATCGGCATATGTATGCGGCGCCGCGGTCTACCAGTTCCTGGGCCGCCTGATGATACAGATCGATGCGCTCGCTCTGGAAATAGGGTCCGAATTCTCCCCCGACACCCGGTCCTTCGTCCCAATCAATGCCGAGCCACTGCAGACCTTCTGTTATGGCATCGACTGCCTCCTGCACGTGTCGCTTCACGTCTGTATCTTCGATGCGGAGGATGAAGATCCCATCCTCGCCGCGGGCAAATAACCAGTTAAACAGGGCAGTTCTGACGTTTCCGACATGCATGTATCCGGTTGGGCTCGGTGCAAATCTGACTCGTACGTTCAATGGGTGTATCCCGATCAGCGGTAGATACGACGTCTCGCCTCGGGATTTTTCACGCTCCTTTGCACGCAATTTTTCCACATATGTAAATGACAGATCATCCAGGCCGCCGAGCGGGCTGACGCCGAATGTGCCCCAGTAGATCGACACCTGGAATCAATCTTCTGTGAGTCAACCTTCATGATAGAAGATGCGTCGCGCGCGGGCAAGGTCCGAAATCCCGCGTCTCGTCTGCGGCGAGGTGTTAACATTTGTCCATCATACCTTCCCTCCGGGCGGAGAATCTATGATTGCGCCGGCGAAAGCACGGTGCAAATCAGGAGGGGATGTGATGAGGTGATGTGCGGACGACGATTGCGCAGATCTCGGTGGTTCAGGGTAATCGGACTATTTGCTATTGCCATAATAATCATTTTCTGCGGTAGTTCTACGTATCGATCCCTTTTGACCATGCCGGATACGGTTCGCCTGGTGTCCGGTGCTGACCAGGAGAAGCTCCTGCAGGCCCTGCCTGTACAGATCTGTGTCCGGGCGCGTGAGGCCGATGATCGCCTCCTGGTCAACGGAAGGATGCTGGACGAGAGCTGGCTGACCCTGGCGAAAACCCCACTGCAGCTGCAGGCTGATGCCGCCGGGATCAGTACTCTGGAACTCCGCCTCTTTGGCCTCCTGCCGGTGCGGCGGGTGACAGTGGAAACTCTCGACCCCGTAGAGCTGACACCAGCAGGTCACGCCATTGGTGTGATTCTGAGATCGGAGGGCGTAATGGTGCTGGATCACCTGCCGGTAACCGGATCTGAAGGCACGACGTTTCCAGCGAGAGATTCCGGCATAAGACCGGGAGACCTGATCGAGGAGATCAACGGCCGGGTGGTACAGTCAAAGGATCACCTGGCTGAGGAGGTGGAAAAGAGAGGCCTGGCAGGCGAACCATTAGAGGTTACCATCCGCCGCAATGAGGATCGGGTGCATCTTATGGTATGGCCGCGTTATGACGTCACAAAAGGTGAGTACCGGGTGGGGCTGACGGTGCGGGATGGTACGGCCGGGGTGGGAACACTGACTGCCTACTGTCCGGAGAAGATGCGATTTCTCGGATTGGGCCACGAGGTGTCTGATCCACGCACGGGCCTGGCCATTCCCCTGCGGGAGGGACACATTGTCAGCGCCAGCATATCCGATGTGACTCAGGCCCGGGATGGTACCCCGGGAGAAAAGGTCGGCGTGTTCAGTCCGGATGATGCGATCCTGGGTGTCATCGAGAGCAATACCCCTGTAGGAATTGCGGGTCGTCTGGAGCGAACTCCATATGATCGTTCGGGTGCTGGGGTGCCGGTTGCGCTGCAGGATCAGATCGTGAAGGGAGAGGCGGAAATGTGGACGGTGATTGAGGGCGGGAAGCTGGAATCCTTCCAGGTCGAGATAAAAAACATCCGTTCCCAGCAGAACCCGGAGGGCAAGAGCATGGTGGTGCGGGTCACCGACCCGGAGCTCATTGCCCGCACAGGTGGTATAGTGCAGGGAATGAGTGGAAGCCCCATACTGCAGAACGACCGCCTGGTGGGGGCAGTAACTCACGTTTTCGTCAATGACCCGGCGCGTGGATATGCGATCCATGCGGAATGGATTGCTGCAGAACTGGGCCTGGTACCTGCGGTGGCACCGGGCGACCTGCCTCCTCCCCTGCGTGGCGTGGCCTCTTTCACCCAATGAATTCCAACGGCACTAAGAGATGAGGGATTGCGAATAGTGCAGAAATATGACGCATTATCTTTGCCGTTAAACGGCAGGAGAGATGTGTGAGTAACATTGATGTGGGGGATTTGGGTAAATAAAAAGGATGGGAGATCTCGGTCCCTAAGTGTTAAGTAGAGTAAAACAGAAAGGGTGAGACCTCCCATCATGGTTACTGTTCAAGATCAGAGAGGCGTATCCTTCTCCGCGGTGGATCGTATGGCATTTCGCATGGCCCAGGAGCTTGCCGGAGAGATACTGGTATCGGTGTTGGAGCAGCTGGACGAGCAGCTACTTCGTGACCGCGACACTGAGCGTTATGGGGTGAAGGATGTT
>PWGR01000212.1 GCA_003554565.1 Clostridia bacterium | reverse complement strand
GAAAACCCTCTGACCAGAGGCAATCGCCCTCTCGGTGAGGTTAACCAGCCAGCCCATCATTCGCAGGGGGCCGAGCAGCATGGTGAGATACTGATTGTAGGCCACGAGCCAACCCAGCGTCATCACGCCCATAATGACCTGACGGCCACCGTACCACAATATAATAATGGTCCCCACCTCACTGATGGTCCGCATGGCCGGGAAGAAGAAGGCCCAGTTGCGAACTGTGGCCACATTCTGCGTCATGTAGCCCCGGTTATGGGAATCGAACTTTTCAATTTCGTAATCCTCCCGGGCAAATGACCGAACCACCCGCACAGCCCCCACATTCTCCTGCAGGGCGGTGTTCAATCCGGCAAAACGACGCTGGAGTTCGCGGTACATGGGGCGAACTCTTCCGGAGAACATACGGACAGTAATCACCAGCGGTGGAGCGGTGAGAAGAACCAACAGGGTGAGCTGATAGTTGATGTATAGAAGGAATAGGAGCACACCGAAAAACATGAATATGCATCGTATGATGTTCACCACGCCGAAACCGAGAAAGCGCCGCATTGTCTCTACGTCTTCAGTAACTCTCGACATCAGCTGACCCGTTTGCGCCTTGTCGTAGAAGCTGAACGGGAGCTGATGAAGATGGCGGTACATCTCGTTCCTCAAATCATAAATCACGCTCTGGCCCAGGTAGGCAGAGGCATAACGCCGGGCAAAAACAAACCCGCTTCGGAGTGTTACCGCCCCGACCACAGCCAATCCCAACGGCAGGAGCAGGTGCCAGTTCTGGTCGATTATTGCCACATCAATGACGTACCGCGTCAGCCAGGGCACCACGAACTGCATACCGACCATACCAATCATCCCGAGCATGGAAAACAACACCCAACGAGGGTACCTGACCATGTACCTCATCAACCGCCAAATTGTGTTCATTCATCACCATCCTCCAGGTGCAACCCTTCGAAGGTCGAAGTAATTATACAGACACCCTTTATGACTCGTCAATCGATGCCACCACAACCATCACACCGCCGAGGCCTCCCCACCCGGTCCAAAAAGTGTCGCACCGCAACGCCTCCATGCACAGCACACTCACACCCCTGTATCAGCCTTTCAGATGATGCGCTGTTCTCCTGCCGGCCGGAAGATCCGGCCCACCGAGCGTCTTTGACAGTTAATCCCGGTGAGTGGTATAAAGAATAGTGCTGAATGCGCAGTCCCGTTAAGTGAGGCTCCTGATCGGCGGATTACCCACTGCCCGGAAATGTCGAGAGACACCAACGGGCCCAACAGGCATTATCGGGTTAAGGTCTTGCCTAATGTGGGTGAGGGCCATGCCACCTACCGCGATCAGTGCCAAAACTCAACGAGGGGACGGCTTACAGGCAGAGATAATGTATGTTTTATTCTGTGCATATCTGTGCTCTGGGCCTCCCTGTTCGGGAGGCCTTCTTGCGAGCGGGCTCCGGTCCAAACTGAAATTGTTCCTTTGGGCGAGGCGCATTTGGCGGACGGCGCACCAGCGCACCTCTGAAAAATACTGGTTAAAAGATGGAGGTGAAATGCAATGACGGATAAAATCCTGCAAAGATTGCGAGAAGCATTATCCGCAGCGGATACCAGTGAGGTCCACAGCATTGTCGAAGCACATCACCCCGGGGATCTGGCCGATCACCTCGAATTCCTCGACACCGAGGAGCTGAGGCAGTTCAGCCGAATGATTGACGACGAACATCTTGTACTGATCATGCAGGAACTGGATGATTTTGCGCAGGCCAACCTCGCCAAGGTGCTGCGGCGCCAACGCCTCGTCAACAACCTGCAGGATATGGCCCCGGACGAAGCCGCTGACCTGCTTCTGTCCGTGGGAGAAGATGTGGCAGATGAACTGCTGAATCGCATGGAAACTGCCGATGCCGATTCGGTCCGCGAGCTGATGAAGTATCCCCCGGACAGCGCCGGCGGAATAATGACACACGAATACATGTCGCTGCAGGCCACACTGACCATAGGTGAGGCCCTCGAGAAGGTACGGAACAGTTCCGAAGCAGACGTAGAGACAATCTACTACCTGTATGTGTGTAATGATAAGGGGAAGCTGGTGGGGATTCTGTCGTTGCGGGAGCTTCTCGCCAGTAAAGATGAGGAAACTATAGCCGATGTCATGGACACCGATGTCATCTCTGTTTCCGTTCATGACGACCAGGAGGAAGTGGCCCAGGCCCTTGAACGGTACGGATTCCTGGCCCTCCCGGTGGTCGAGGACGAGAACCTGGTTGGAATTGTCACTTTCGATGATGTCATTTCGGCCATAGAAGAAGAAACCACAGAAGATATATTCCGGCAGAGCGGTATAAGCATTACTGAAATGAGCCGGAGTGAGCGAATAATCCAGGCGCCCATTACGCAAATCCTGTTCCTCAGGCTGCCCTGGCTTCTGGTAGTCCTCGTAGGTGGGCTGGTCGCCGGCGGTGTCATCGGTCAATATGAAGCAATGCTGGAGAGCATTTTGGTGCTGGCGTTTTTCATCCCCGTCATTATGGACATGGGAGGCAACGTTGGTACACAGGCCTCAACGATTTTCGTGCGAGGTATTGTGCTGGGACACATTGACCGCGACAAGATAGCTTATTACACCCTGCGCGAGGCGGCGATCGGACTGACCATAGGTCTCTTTACCGGGTTCGGGGCCGGTGCGGTGGCTACATTCTGGCAGGGCGATGTGATGGTCGGATTGGTCGTGTTTATGTCCATGGCCCTGACCTGCACAGTAGCTTCCATTGTAGGTTTTGGCGTACCGTGGATCATGCACCGCATTGGGGCAGATCCTGCGGCTGCATCCAATCCATTTATAACAACCATCAAGGACATCTCGGGACTGGTGATTTACTTCAGTATCGCCGCCCTGCTGCTCGGCCACCTGCTATGAGCGCAGATCAACGGAACATCCCGGTGTGCGCGCTCTCTCAGAACCAAGGTTGATACCGGAGAACGCGCCTCGTTCCGACAAACTGAAGGAATAGTGGAGTACCCCTGACGTCAGAAACACAGCTGCACCTTCTCATCTTTACCGGTACCCCCTGGAGGGTATGGGACGGCCGGTGTAGAAATCAGCTGGTAGAAGGAATGCTACCAGTGGTCGGGAGGTGTATCTCTTGTCACGCGTGGTACTCGGGTTCATGATCATCGGCATCGCCATAGCGCTCATGCTCGCCCCCACCCTTTTGGATCTGGAGGTCAACTGGCCGTTCATCCTCGGGCTGTGGGTCGGGGTGGTCGGCCTGATGCTTATCAACTCCTCATCGCGAGAAGAGGATAAGGCCCGGAAGGAGATTTTTGAAAAACGCATGCGCGAAAGGCAGAAGCAGCGGCACAAAGAGGCAGACGAGGGCAGCAGCGACTGTGGTGAAGATGGGGACTCTATGCAATGACCTGCGCCCCCCTCCTGGTTCTGCACCTGCCAGCTCCATCATAGTCATGGGGTAAGAGAATCAGCTGAGGGGTTACGTTATGTTCCGATATCTCATTCCGCTGTGCATCCTGTGTCTGCTCGCGGTGTCAATTCTCTGGCTGAGCGGCAGTGCGGCACGCCTGCGGCAGCATTATCTCGAGCGCAATGACCCTGCCCCACCGGATGACTATCCAGAAACCGGAGGAACGTGGATCGAGGCCCTGACCTCCTCCCCGGTGAGCCTCGACCCCGCATATATATCAAGCTTTGAGGAGAGAAGAGTTGCCGCCTTGTTGTACAGTGGGCTCCTTCGCTATGATTCACGTGGGTACGTATCGGGTGATCTTGCCCACACCTGGAGCATCAGCCGTGATGCACGACAGTACACCTTTCACCTCCGACGAAATGTATATTTCAGCAACGGACGCCCACTGACCGCAGATGACGTTGCATTTTCATTCCGCCGCCTGCTCTCATCTGAAACAGAATCACCCAGCAGCTGGATCCTGCAGGACATCCTCGGCGCCCGGGAATACGCCGCGGGGAAAAGCAACGACGTTGCAGGCATAACCACCGAGGACGATTACACTATCGTCATCACCCTCGAGCACCCCAGGGCTGCATTTTTATACCTGCTGTGTACCCCCGCCGCATACATCCTGGACCGCCGGACGACAGAGAGCTACGAGTCCCCCCCCCCCGCCGCGGCAGAAGGTGGATTTACGGGATTCTTTCCCGTGGGCACGGGCCCATTCCGGCTGCAGAGCCCCCGGGATGCTGAGCAGCTCCACCTGGTGCGGAATGAGGACTATCACGGTCCGGGACCACACCTGGATGCCGTAAAGATCAGAACCGGTACCGATCCGGAAGAGGCATGGGAGTTGTTCGGCGCCGGACAGCTGACCGTGGCCCGACTCGGCGAGTCGCGGCCTCGCCCGCCTTCCAGCAAGCTGCTTACTGGTTCTGCGGGGACCGTATCATTTCTCGCCCTGGACCACCAGGATGACGTAACGGGTGACCGGCGCGTGCGGGAGGCGCTTTCGAGCGGCATTGACACTGCCTCGACACTTGAATCCGTGCTGGTGCAGGGACACATTCCTGCAGGGGGGTTCATCCCCCCGTCGGTGCCCGGATACAGTCCGGTCATTGAGTGCAAGTATGACCCGGAGGTGGCCGAAAGCAAGCTGAACGAGGCCGGCTATCCTGATGGCATGGATCTGACCCTACAGAGGTCCGATTCGGACTGCGCGCAGCAGTTGACAGCAGCTATTGCAGATGACCTTGCGGACATATCCATCGATGTGAATTTCGTGACCACTCCGGCCGCCGAGCTACCGCCTGATATCGGCGCAAAAGAAGCGGACGCACAGATCCTGCACACCGAACTGGTGGGATACTTCCCCGACCCGGAGGGTTTTCTACATCCACTACTGCACTCCTCACTCGGGGGTACCGTCGGGAGTTTGAGCGGATTCTCCTGCTCCAGAATGAATGCTCTGCTGGACGCCGGATCGCGGGTCACAGGCGAGGCGGAACGTTTCATTCGGCTGTGGGAAGTGGAACAGTTGGCCGTGTCAGAGCTGGTCGCAATCCCCCTGTACTTCGCCCGCACTCGTCTGGCGGTACAGCCGTTCGTCCGGGATTATCACCCGGCCATCCTGCCTGAAGGGGATAAGCTGGAAAAGGTGTGGTTTGATCGCAAAAGATGAGTTCTGCCTCATCTTCTGCGCGAAAACAGGTCGATCTGCCGCGCGTCAAAATTTCCGAGAAAAGATATCCGGTGCAGTGGGGTGGGCCCGTAATCACGCAGGGCACACCGGTGCACCCTGGTCCCGTACCCGACATTGGTGCAGAAGCTAAACTCCGGATAGATTTCATCGAAGCAGCACATTATTCTATCACGCACTACCTTGGCCACTATTGAGGCGGCGGCCACAGAATTGGACTTCTGGTCACCGCGAATGAGGGGATACTGCTGCAGGTTTAGACCCGGTATCACCTCGGTGCCGTCCACAATCACCGCTTCCGGAGATAACAGCAGCCTGTCCACAGCTTCCCGCATGGCCGAGTGCGTGGCATCCCTGATGCCAATCTCATCAATCGCTTTGGGATCAGCGCCGGCCACTCCCACCGACACAGCTTTTCTGACAATGACCGGGTACACAC
Organism: Clostridia bacterium; assembly: GCA_003554565.1. Classification (GTDB taxonomy): domain Bacteria; phylum Bacillota; class Sulfobacillia; order SLMV01; family SLMV01; genus PWGR01. The sequence goes on along the minus strand of PWGR01000212.1, from coordinate 2,469 downwards.
GGCCCCGCCCCGCACGGGTCAATTTCTTGCAGTCATTGAGCCCGGGAATCATGCATCCCATCGGCATGATAACGGAAGCAGCCACCACCGGCCCGGCCAATGGGCCCCGTCCCGCCTCATCCACACCAGCAATCAGACGATGTGGGGCACCCAGGCTACGTTCCACGCGGTAGTTTCCGCGCAGTCTCCTGCACTCATCGAGCCAGCGTATCCTTTCCGTACTCGTCAATGGCCGATTCGTCCCGGCCCACCGGTCGGCCGCGCGGCACACAGCTGCTGTTGATCGAGGCACTTTTGATCAATTCCAATCAAGGACCTGCGGCAGGGGCCAGAATACCAGCAGGAACTTCCCCTGGATTTTGCTCCTGGCAATTGGTCCGAAGTCACGGCTATCGCTGCTGTCGCGGCGGTTGTCTCCCATCACGAATACCTCGGCAGCGCCCACTTTCACAGGCTCGAGATGACTATCGCCCGACCCCGACAGGTACGGCTCGCTGAGGGCCGCGCCATTTATGTACACCACACCATCTTCTATCTCAACGATCTCCCCTGGCTCGGCGATCACACGCTTCACCAGAACTTCATCTCCCATGGGACAGTTCAGTATCACGATATCTCCCCGTTCGGGAGGACGGAGATGGTAGATAAAGTGATTAACCAACACGTGATCGCCATTGCCCAGAGTGTGCTGCATGGAGTCTCCCTGGACCACAAAAGTGGAGAAGAAGAAGGCGCGAGTGAGGATCACCAGCAGCACTGCAAAGAGCAAGAACCGCAAAACGGCGCCCAGTCTGCCCACGCGCCCCTCAACCTCCCTCACCTGTAGATGATCAGCTGCTTACAAAAGCGCATAACTGATTTGCTAGCTAACGCCGCTCCCGGATGCGCGCAGACTTACCAACGCGTTCCCGCAGGTAATAGAGCTTCGCCCTGCGAACTTTGCCCCGCCGCACAACCTGGATGTCCTTGATGCGCGGGGTATGGACAGGGAATGTTCTTTCTATCCCCACTCCGTAACTCACTCTCCGGACAGTAAAGCTTTCATTGATCCCGGAACCCTGGCGACGCATGACAGTTCCTTCAAAGGGCTGAATGCGCTCGCGTCCCCCCTCAGTTACTCGAACATTTACCACTACATGATCCCCCGGACCGAAATCCGGCAGATCGTCGCGTTTATGCTCCCTCTCGATGACGCGGATCTCTTCAGACATGCGCAATCGCCTCCTCTCTATCAATCATCATCGAACCGTTCTCTATCATACTGCCACTCGCCCCGACTCGACAACAGCTGTGGGCGTCTCATCCGGGTTCGGACTCGCGCCTGCTCCTGATGCCACTTCAGGATTGCTCCGTGGTCACCGGATCGAAGAACATCCGGGACGCCGAGGCCCCGGTACCGGGCAGGTCGGGTATACTGCGGCCCCTCCAGCTGCGGAGAGGCGAAGGAATCAGTCTTTGCGGACTGCGGGTGCCCCAACACCCCGGGCACCAGTCGACCGACGGCGTCAATGACCACCAGAGCGGCCATTTCTCCACCGGATATTACGTAATCACCAATGGACAGTTCGTGCGTGGCCACCCACTGGCGAACTCTCTCATCTATGCCCTCATAGCGGGGGCACAGCAGGATGAGGTGCTCCTCAAGGGCCATCTCCTCGGAACGGTGGTGGGTCAGACTTCTTCCCTGCGGCGTCAGCAGTATCACCCGGGGGCGGGTGCCGGGCATCTCCCTGCCCCGGCAGAACTCTACCGCACGAAAAAACGGTTCGGGCTTCATCACCATCCCCGGGCCACCCCCGTAAGGAGGCTCATCCGTGACGCTGTGTCGGTCACGGGTGAAATCGCGGAGGTCGTGCACACGGATTATCAGCAGTCCCTCGTCCCGTGCGCGCCCCAGCACGCCCACTTGCAGGGGTTGGGCAAACACCTCTGGGAAGATGGTGACCACGTCAATTAGCAATGAAGATCCCTCAATCCCTCGGGCAGGCTCACAGTCAGCTGTCCGTCTGCCGGGTCCAGCTCCAGAATGAACTCCGACGCTGCCGGAAGCATCCATCTATTCTCCTGGTCCTGCACTTCCAGTACATCCACGCCGCCGGTACGCAGAACACCATCTATCACACCGAGGTCGTTGCCGTTTGCATCCACTACGCGGCAGCCGATCAGATCATCGATGTAATAGGTGTCCGGATCCAGTTTGGGCAGCTGTTCGGCAGGTATCTGCACGCGGGACTCCCGGTGGCGCTCCGCAGCATCCCGGTCAGCAACGCCCTCTACGGCCAAGAGCACATCGCCCTTGTGCCACCGGACACCGGTGACCTCCACCCGTTCCCTGTCTCCCTCCCGCACCAGCCACATGGGACCGGTACGAAAGATGTCTTCGTGTTCGGCCGCCCGCGGGCGGACCACAAGCTCGCCCTTGATTCCATGCGGGCGCACCACACGCCCAATTTCAACCATCTCGCTCCG
>PWGR01000248.1 GCA_003554565.1 Clostridia bacterium | reverse complement strand
CTACCGGACCCTGCGATCTCTGCGTCGCAGGCTGGCAGAGCTAATACTGGATGCGCTGCCGGACGCACAGATCAACGGCCCAGAAATCGATTCTCCCGCAGGCGTGAGTGCGCCGCACATCCTCGGCATGTCGTTTTTTGGAGTTGCAGGCGAGGTCCTGGTACACGCTCTGGCGGAGCGCGGAATCTATATATCCACCGGCGCGGCCTGCTCCTCGCGCGCATACGACCATCCCGGAACCCTGGAATTGCTGCCAGTACGGGCAGAAGTCGCGGAGACGGCCGTACGGTTCAGCCTGTCGCCATTCAATACACAGAAGGAAATTGAGTACACCACGGGGGTGCTGGAAGAAGTTGTTCCAGCCCTCCGACGGGTGAGTGGACGGGGAGGAATTTGAGCCATGCGGGAGCCCGATAGACCAGAAAGCGTCATACTGGTTCGCTACGGCGAGATCGCACTGAAGGGACAGAACCGCGGTGAATTCGAGCGGCGCCTCGTCCGCAATATGCAGAACGTCCTCCCGGACGGAGCCAGGGTCCGGCGCGGTTCGGGGCGCATGTACGTGACCGGCCCCGGTGACCTGGAAGATATGCTATCCCGCCTGCGCAGGGTATTCGGAATAGTGTCCCTCAGCCCGGCACTGCACGTCCCGGTGGACGATGAGGAAATTGCAGAGGCGGCACTGCAGGTGGCAAAGACGGCAGTGCAGGAGCAGGATGGCCACCTCACTTTCAAGATTGAGGCCCGGCGGGCAGACAAGAGCTACCACCGGACCTCGCCCGAGATCAACCAGTGGCTGGGCGCGCAGGTCCTGCGCCGCATATCCGACATCTCGGTGGACCTGCACGAACCAGATCTGCGGCTCAAAGCTGAAATCCGCCCGGACGGCGCCTACCTCATGGGCCGGGTCGTCCCGGGGCCCGGCGGGCTCCCGGTGGGCAGCTCCGGGAAGGGTATGGTCCTGCTCTCGGGCGGCATTGATAGCCCGGTAGCAGCGTGGTACATGATGAAACGGGGCCTGAAAATGGAGGCCGTGCACTTTCATACTCCACCTTTTACCAGTCCGCGCGCGCAGAAGAAGGTGGAGGATCTGGTTTCAATACTGGCCCCGCACAACGACGGAATGAAGCTGCACCTGTTTCACTTTACCCACCTTCAGGAGGAGATTCAACGGCACTGCCCCGAGCGACTCGGCCTCAGCATCATGCGCAGGACCATGCTCCGGACGGCGCAGCAGCTGGCCCTTCAGAGGGACATCAGCGCCCTGGTCACCGGGGAGAGCCTGGGCCAGGTAGCAAGCCAGACCCTGGAAAACCTCACCGCCTCGAACGCGGCCGTCGACCTCCCAGTGCTAAGACCCCTGGTGGGCCTCGATAAAGAGGAAGTAATAGGGCGCGCTCGTGCCATAGGCACCTATGATGTCTCGGTACGACCACACGAGGACTGCTGCACGCTATTCGTACCGGATCACCCGAAGACCCGGCCTTCGCTGGAGGAGGTGCTCCGGGCAGAGAAGCAGGCAGAGCTGGACGCAGGCGAGGATCCCGGCAAACTGGTAACATCTGTGGAATATGATGCCCTGGGCGAACTCAGGGACGCAGGAGCGAACATGCAACCCTGACTGCATGCGACGACTAATCTCGCCGGATCTCAGCGGGGGTTGAGCCCCCTACCGTACTCTGTGAAATCATCCAATACCTCAAGGTAGGCCTGAACTGTAGCAGCTATCCCGGTTATGGCCTCCGAATTGTCATCGTCGACACCGAAGGCAGTCATCACCGCGAGCACATACGGGCGGTGTTCCTGTTCGATAATGGCTACCTCACACCGGACTCCCGGCAATCCCCCGGTCTTGCCGGCGATGGGAATGCCGGCGGGGATGGCCCGACGGATGGGGCTGTCCTTTCTCTTACGCAGCACAGACAGAACGTCCTGACACAGCGATGGATTCTCCCACTCGCCCGTGTGCAGCACCTCCAGCCAACGCGCCATCTCCTGTGCAGTGGATATATTCTCGCGCCCCCTCCGCACAGCATCTGCATCGATCATCTTACGCTGCAGGCGGCTCTCTTCGCATCCGAGATCCCGCAGAAGGCAGTTCACATCATCCATACCGGCCCGATCAATGCATATGTTGGTGGCCACATTATCACTGACGTTGATCATCAGAATTGCCAGGTCACGCAGGCTCAGCTGGACATCACCTTCGAGGTGCTGCAGGACTCCGCTGCCCCCCACGATATCCCGGTCGCGCACGATATGCGGGGTGTCCAGGTCGATATCACCCCGAAATGCCCGGTGATAAAGATGCATGAGCACCGGGATCTTGATAGCGCTTCCCGCCGCCAGAACCTGTTCGCCATTGATGTCCAGGCGGCGCCCCCCGCGCAGATCAACCAGATGAACGGTCATGATCCCGCGGAATTCGTCTGCTTCTGCCCGGACGTCACGCTCCAGCCTGTCCCACAATTTGTCACGCGCCATGTCTGTTCGCCCCCTGAAACCCGAATGATGCGGCAGGAACCGGCAGGATTTACTTCTTGGTATGCCGGTCCGCGACGTTCGATGCCCCAAATGAATCGGGCTTGATCTTGGCATCAAACCCGCTGCCCGTCACCATCCCCACCACCTCGCGAATCATCTCACGCGTCTCCCCGCGCCGTCCCACATCAAGGTGGATCTCGACATCGAGTGAGGCCTGCCCGTTTTCGGCCAGTCGCCCAGCGAGGAGTCCGGCGAGGTGCAGGCTGAGTGAGGTCTCGTAGAATATCTGCTGCCGGAGGCTGGTCATCTTGCGGTGATACTGCCGATGGTAGAAGTAGCGGGCTCCCTTACCGCGGCGGTGAACGATCACGGCTGTCACAAAGCAGATTCTCTCCTTCATCTGGGAGTCCGAACCTACAATTATCGAATACTCGGCCTCGGGATCCGAGTGCATGAAGGACATAATCTGCCCGAACATATCGTCAAAGCTGATACGTACATCAGTCGGACTGACGAATTCACCCAGATCCTCCTCGGAGAAGAATCGCGCCGCAGCCGGTGACACGGACCTCGCCTCCTTCAGTCTTACATCCCGCAGATATTATACACCAGCTCGGCACAGTAATCGAAAGCCTCCGGCTTTTCATGTTTTCTCCTGTTCCTCGAGTGCACGGGCCAGCCGCACAAAGTCATCAAAGGACAGTGACTCGGCCCTGGCCCCCGGGTCTATGTCGCTGTACTGCAAAAATGCCTCAGATTCTGCCGGGGTCAGATGCAGCTCGGGGCTGTTCCCGAGTGCATTTCGCAGGGTCTTTCTCCTCTGTCCAAATGCGGCCCTCACCGTCCTGATGAATGGCTGAAAACCCACACCAGGTGGGCGAACCGGGGTCAGCTGCACCAGTGCGGACTCAACATCTGGGGGTGGGTAGAAAGAGTTTCTGCTCACACGGTGAAGAATGTCAGCAGATGCACGGTAAGACACTGACAGAGTCAGGGGGCCGTAGTCCCTGCTTCCGGGAGCGGCCACGAGCCGTTCAGCCACCTCCCTCTGGAGCATGAACCGGGCCGACCTCCACTGCACGGGCGAAGACAGAAAATTCTGAATGATCGGTGCTGCCGCGCCGTACGGAAGATTTCCGAAAAAGTGGGCAGGTGCTTCCTCGCAACTGATCTCACACCAGTCCACCGTACGTGCATCGGTAAAGAATACCCTGACATTTTCGCGCCCCTGCAGTACCTTCTGCAGTACGGGGGCAAAGCGCTCATCGATCTCGACGGCCCGGACAAAATCATAAGCAAACGACAGCGGCAGGGTCAGGATCCCGGGACCTGCCCCGATCTCGCAGGCCAGAGACCCCCCGCAGGACGGCACAATCTTTTCGATGATATTGCGGTCTACCAAAAAGTGCTGCCCCAGCCCCTTTCTGGGATTGACACCGTGCTCCTGCAGGATCTTCCGCACGTCAGTAAGGGAGAGATACTGCATCCGACACCTCCTCACTGCAGTGGATGATCATAGAAGGTCTCAGCAGCCGACGTGGTGGTACGGGCAATTTCCGCGAGCGGCTCATCGCGCAGCTCGGCAATTCGGCGGGCAACATACTGGACGTGAGCCGGCTCGTTGCGCCTCCCGCGACGCGGAACCGGCGCCAGGTAGGGGGCATCCGTCTCCAGCATCAGGTGATCGTGCGGCACCTGTGCCGCTACCCGACGCATCTCGTCTGCGCCGTCGAAAGTAACAATGCCGCCCAGGCTGAGCCAGTATCCCCGGTCGACGGCTCGCTCCATCATCTGCACATCGCCGCCGAAACAGTGCAGGAGCACCGGGTGTCCGGGGGGCAGCTCCCGCTCGAGGATCCTCAGGCAGTCGTCATCCGCCTCCCTGCTGTGCACCACCACCGGAACCCCGGCGGAGCGGGCCAGCCGCAGCTGCTCACTGAATACCCGGCGCTGCACTGCCCGGGGGGAGAAGTCGTAATGATAATCCAGACCGCACTCCCCGAGGGCGAGTACTTCCTCGCGCCGCAGGAGATCCTCGAGCCATGTCCAGTCCTCCCCCGTGTCGGCGGCCGAATGCGGATGTACTCCGGCGGCCGCCCACACCTCATCAAATCTTGCGGCCAGTCCCGCCGCCTGCTCCGATGTGCGCCGGTGCGTGCCGGGGTTGACCATCGCCCGCACCCCTGCGGAGCGGGCCCGCCTCACGCAGTCGGTGCGATCCCCGGAGAAGTCGCGGTGATTCAGGTGTACATGAGCGTCTATGAACTCCACCTACTTCACCTTGCTCCCCGGCGGCATATCCTTGTCCAGGGTGACGAGAGACATCTCTTTGCCCGCCTCAGCCGCAAGAACCATACCCTCCGATTTAATGCCGAATATCTCTGTCGGTTGAAGGTTGGCCACCACGACCACGCGACGGCCTACCAGGTCATCAGGGGAGTAGTGCTCGGCAATCCCGGCAACCACCTGAATCGTGCCGGCTTCCCCAAGATCCACCCTGACGCGCAGCAGCCGGTCCGCTCCCTCAATATCGCCGGCATCCACGACCCGGCCAACGCGCAGGTCCATCTCCATGAATGCATCATAATCAAGCAAAGTCTCCACTCCTTCCTCCTGTTCTTCTTCCACGTCGGGATCTTCCGCCGGTCCCACAACCTCATCTGGATCCATACGGGGAAACAGGGGATCGCCGCGCCGTACGAGGGTGCCATCCGGAATTGCACCCCATGCCGTATCATCCCAGGATGTGGCATCAACCGGACGGTGTGCAGTCAAACCGAGCTGCTCCCATATCCCGGCCGGAGCATCCAGCAGGAAGGGACGGAGAGCAACAGCGAGGATGCGCAGCGACTCCGCCGCATTGTACAGTATGGCCGAGCGACGATCCGCCGCAGTCTGGGCATCCCAGGGGGCAGTGCGATCCAGGTACTTATTTGCCGCAGATACCAGATTCCACAGGGAGTCCAGGGCATCACTCAGCATGTTGTCCTCCAGCGCTGAGGTGGCACCCGCAACAGCATCATTCGCCTGCTCCTGCAGGTGCCGGTCCTCCTCGGCCGGCTCTCCGCCAGGTCGCACCAGCCTCCCCTCACAGTACTTGTTCAGCATGGCCGTAACGCGGCTAAGCAGGTTCCCCAGATCGTTAGCCAGATCGTAGTTGGTGCGCTCCACCAGGGCACGCTCTGTGTAGCTGCCGTCCGCCCCGAATGGAATCTCGCGCAGGAGATAGTACCGGACCGCATCCCGCCCATACTTTTCGCTCAGTGCGAATGGGTCCACCACATTCCCGCGTGATTTGGATATCTTCTCCCCGCCCAGGGTGAGCCAGCCGTGACCAAACACCTTGTGCGGCAGCTCTACTCCCAGCGCCATCAGGATTATGGGCCATATCACGCAGTGAAAACGCAGTATTTCCTTGCCGATGAGATGGACATCAGCCGGCCACCAGTGCGAGAAGCTGTCTTCGTCCTCTCCATACCCGATGGCGGTAATATAGTTGCACACCGCATCGAACCATACGTAGATTACGTAATCTTCGTCAAAGGGAACGGGAATCCCCCAGTTAACTGCATCGCGCCGCCGCGTGACACACATGTCCTCAAGGCCGCTCTCCAGGAACCTGATCATCTCATTGCGCCGCGTAGCGGGCTGGATGAACTCGGCGTCCTCACGAATGTGCGCAAGCAGATCATCCGCATACCTGCTCAGGGCCAAAAAATAGCCGTCTTCTTCCACCCAGGACAGCTCGCGCCCGCAGTCGGGGCAAACCCCCTCCTCGATCCGGCCGCGCGGGAAAAAACTCTCACAGGGAGTGCAGTACCAGCCCGCGTAGGTCGAAGAATATATGTCTCCCTGCTCATACAGCCGGGTGAATATCCTCCCCACCACCTTCATGTGCTGCTCATCGGTGGTGCGTATGAATCCGTCGTAGGAAATCCCCAGCTCCGACCACAGGTCCTGAATCCAGTGCACCATCTCATCGACAAAAGCCTGTGGATCCACTTTTCGCGTCCGGGCGGCCTGCTCGATCTTCTGGCCGTGTTCGTCCGTACCGGTGAGGTAGAAGGTATCCCGCCCACGCAGGCGATGATACCGTGCGAGGGCATCGGCCGCCACCGTGGTGTAAGTATGACCTATGTGCAGGCGATTGTCGGGGTAGTAAATCGGCGTGGTGATGTAAAATTTCTCTCGTTCACTCACGCAGAATCCTCCTCTCATTTCACTGCATGAAGCATAAAAAAACCCGCCTGCCAGAGGCGGGGGACCGCGGTACCACTCTGCTTTGCTCGAGATTCAAAGCTCGAGCCTTGACCGGAGCCTTCACTCCGAGGCGCAGTAACGGACGCATCCGTCGGCGCCTACTGTCAGCTGGTTCGGCGCCGCACTCCGGAGCCATATTCTCCGCGCTCCCGCCCACCGGCTCGCACCACCCCGGTTCGCTGTGCAGCAGGACAGCACGGATACTACTCTCCATCATCGCGTTGAGCACACTCACATTTCTTTTCGTGATTATACCCGCAAGCGGCCTCATCGTCAACGAAATCACCACAGGAGGGCGGCAATGGCCCGCGCCTCATCCAGTGACTCCGCCAAGACGCACATCAAACTTCTCATGTGCGCGGCCTGATCACCTGGTAACAGGGAATACACTCCCGTGCGGCATAAAATAGGCGGGAGGCAGCACCCCGTGTTTTTCGCGGATGAAAGTGTATGCCTCTTCTATGTCCTGGACCGGTGTCATTCCGCTTTCTTTCACCTCGGTCGGGGCGAGAGAAGAAAGCAGGAGCACATCACACTCCGCAGAAATGAGCGAGGCGTGGTAGGCCATATACCCACCGATGGTGAAAGATTCGCGCAGAGCCGCCTCCCTCTCGGAGTTATCAGTATGCTCGGCAATCATACCGGCAAAATCTTCATTCCCCATGCCCTCGCGGCATTCTGACAAGATGAGCAGTGTCCCCCCGTCTTGCACTGCACGCCGGGCATTGTAGAGGGTTTTATAGGTCTGGTATAGATTTATGTCCTTGGGAAAGCCGCCGGCAGAGGCCACCACCACCTCCGATTGGTCCCCGATCCCGCAGGAGAAATGCTGCTCCACAAGCCGACAGCCCACGCGATGAGCCGCCCGCACATTCCCGGCCACCGCCAGGGCAATCCGGGCCTCGTCCTCATCTACAATGACGTTAAAGAGAAAATCCGGGGCAACCATGCCGGCCGCCGCGACGATATCCTCATAACATGGATTGCCCTTCATCCGACCGGCTGCAACCTCCGGATTGAGACCACCACCATCATTGTCATCGCTCAGGGCAAGCGAGTGGTTGGCCATAATGGATTCATAAGCAGAAACCCCCGGCAGGAGCGCCTTCCCGCCACCCCCAAACCCGGCCAGAAAATGATAGACGATGCCACCGGTGACCACAACCCGATCTGCCTCGGCCACTGTTGAGTTGATCCAGACCGGGGTGTCGCGGGTGGTGTGGCCCATATAAACCATGTTCTCTTCATCGCGACAGCAGTGATCGAATATCTCTAACCGGCCATACAGATCTTCGCCCATGAGGGCTGCGTGCTCCTCCTCGGTGTGCGACCGGTGATCACCTGTAGCGCAAACAACGGAGATGTCGCCGGAATTTACGCCGCCCCTGTTGAGCTCCTCCACGATTTGCGGAAGGAACACGTGGCTG
>PWGR01000252.1 GCA_003554565.1 Clostridia bacterium | reverse complement strand
CGTCATGATGCCCTGTGACGTGGATACGATCGCCATTCCGAGTCCGCCGAGAACCTGGGGGATCTCATCCCGACCAACGTATACCCGGAGTCCGGGCTTGGAAATCCTCCTCAACCCGCTGATGACCTGCTCACCATCCGGGCTGTATTTAAGGTGAATGCGAACTATCCCCTGATATCCATCATTGATCCAGCTCACACTGCGGACGTACCCCTGCTCCTGCAGGATATTGGCTATCGCCCACTTGACGCGGGAGCCCGGAATATCAACCTGGTCATGCCGGGCCCTGCTGGCATTTCTGACGCGCGTCAGCATGTCCGCAATGGGATCAGTCATTCCCATGAACTAAAACCCCCTTCCACGAGCGGCGCCATATCCGCCGCCTCACCACGAAGCCTTGCGAATTCCCGGGATCTCACCCTTGTGCGCCAGCTCCCTCAGACAGTGTCGGCACAGCCCGAATCTGCGGATGTATCCCCTGGGCCGACCGCAGATCGAGCAGCGATTCCGCTTGCGAGTGGAAAACTTCTGTTTCTTGTTGTTCTTCACTACGAGGGCCTTTCTGGCCACGATATACCTCCCCTCGAATTCGTCAGCCTTCCCGCATCGGCAGACCGAGCCGGTGCAGAAGCAACCTGGCCTCTTCATCGGTCTCGGCCGTGGTGACAATTGTCACGTCCATCCCCCTGATCTGCTCCACATCATCGTAGTCAACTTCGGGAAAAACCGTCTGTTCACGGATGCCCAGCGAGTAGTTGCCACGACCGTCGAAAGCATTGGGGCTGAGTCCCCGGAAGTCCCTCACCCTCGGCAACGCAACGTTGATGAGGCGCGACAGGAAACTCCACATCCGGTCTTTGCGCAGTACCACACTACAGCCGACCGGATCGCCCTCTCTGATTCGGAAGGCGGACACCGATTTGCGGGCCCGGTTGACGATGGGCCTCTGCCCCACAATTATCCTCAGCTCATTCACCGCGGCCTCCAGCTGGTTGGGGTTCTCGTTGGCATCCCCAATGCCCATGTTGACCACGATCTTCTCCATGCGGGGCACGGCCATCTCGTTATCATAACCAAATTCCTCAATCAGATCGGGTACGACTTCCCGCTTGTACTTCTCTTGCAACGGATCCACTTTCCTCCGCCCCCTCATCGATCGATGTTCTCATCACAATTCTTGCAGTACCTGACCTTACGCCCGGAGGACAGTCTCCGGCGGCCCGTACGCGCGGGCTCGCCGCAATTTCTGCATACCAGCTTTACATTCGACACATGTATGGCCGCGGGCTGCTCAATGATACCGCCCTGCATCATCTCACGCGAGGCCCTCTGATGCTTACTCACCATGTTAAGGCCTTCAATGATGACCCGGTTCTCGCGCGGCAGCGACCGCAGCACGTCGCCCACTTTCCCTTTATCCTTGCCGGCAATGATCTTCACCCGATCACCGGCCTTGATCTTCAGCTTATCCTGCGGCACTCTTGCCAGCCTCCCTCCAGAATGAGATGAACCGGGACCTGCTGTCACCGGTCTCGTCTACAGCACCTCCGGTGCGAGGGAGATGATCCGGGTAAACCGCTTCTCCCGCAGCTCCCTGGCGATCGGTCCAAAGATCCGAGTTCCGTGCGGTTCGTTGGCATCGCGCAGAATCACCGCGGCGTTTTCATCAAACCGAATCGTCGAGCCATCCCGACGCTTGATGGGAGCCTTGGTGCGAACAATGACCGCCCGCACAACCTCACCGCCCTTGATCATGGCCCCCGGCGTTGCGTCCTTGACGGATGCCACAATGATGTCGCCGACTCCGGCATACCTGCGACCACTGCCCCCAAGAACCTTGATGACACCTATTTCTCTCGCACCGGTGTTGTCGGCCACCTTCAGCCGGGACTCTGCCTGAATCATAGCCCTCTTCCTCCCTTAACCTGCACTGACCATCACTTGGCTCGGTCGACAATCCTGCGCACTCTCCACCGCTTCCGCTTGGACCGGGGGCGAGTCTCCACCATATCTACGCGATCTCCCTCGCGGCACTCATTGTTCTCATCGTGGGCCATGAACTTCTGCGTCCGCCGCATCCTCTTCTTGTAGAGGGGGTGACGCTGCATGTACTCGACTTCGACCACGACCGTCTTATCCATCTTGTCGCTGACCACAACGCCGCGACGCACCTTTGGATTACCGCGCGTCTCCGTCCTGCTCATCGGTGACCCCCTCTCCTCATCGGTGCAGCTCCTGCGCTAATTCGCGCTCTCTCTTGACCGTCTTTAGTCTCGCTATGTCCTTTTTGACCTCTCGAATGCGCATCGGGTTTTCCATCTGTCCCGTCGCACTCTGAAAGCGAAGGTTGAACAGCTCTTCCTTGAGATCACGGACCCTTCGATCAATGTCAGCATCACTGAGCTCACGTATCTCTTCAGCTTTCACGGGGCCCACCACCCTCGTGCTCCAGGAAACGGCACTTGATCGGCAGCTTGTGCGCCGCCAGCTCAACGGCCTCCTGGGCAAGTTCCTTAGGAACGCCGGAAATCTCGAAGACGATACGGCCCGGTTTGACGACGGCAACCCAGTACTCGGGCGCACCCTTACCTTTACCCATTCTGGTTTCGGCCGGCTGCTTGGTCACCGGTTTATCCGGGAATATCTTGGTCCACACCTTGCCCCCGCGCCGGATGCGTCGCGTAAGCGCAACTCGCGCCGCCTCAATCTGACGGTCAGTCACCCAACCGGATTCCAGAGCCTGCAGCCCGTAGTCACCATACAGGATCTCCGAACCCCGGTGGGCCTTTCCTTTCATCCGGCCGCGATGCTGTCTGCGGTATTTGACTCGCTTAGGCATCAGCATTGGATGCAGCCTCCTCATCATCGTCGTCAACCTCTGGAAGCACGTCGCCGTGATAAATCCAGGTCTTGACGCCGATCGTTCCGTACGTGGTGTTGGCCTCTGCAAACCCGTAATCAATGTCCGCCCGGAGGGTGTGCAGGGGCACAGAACCATCAGCCTGCCACTCTCGCCGCGCCATCTCGGCACCGCCCAGTCGGCCGGACACCATGATCTTGCATCCCTTGGCGCCGTCGCGCATGGCCCGCTGCAGGGCCTGCCGCATGGCCCGCCGGAAAGCTACTCTGCGCTCCAGCTGCTCGGCAACTCCCTCGGCAACGAGCTGCGCATTGGTGTCCGGCTTCTGCACTTCGACAATCCTGATGTTCATGCGATTACCGGTCTTCTCCTCCAGCGACTCGCGCAGCTGCTCCACCAGGGTCCCACCGCGACCGATCACCATGCCGGGTCGCGCCGCGTGAACAGTGATCTTTACCTGCGCCGCGGCGCGCTCTATTTCAATTCTCGGGATTCCCGCGTCATACATGGTGCCCTTGATGTGCTTGCGGATCTCGTAATCTTCATATACGAGGTCGGCGAACTCATCCTTGTCGGCATACCAACGGGAGTCCCAGCCTCTAATCACGCCCAGGCGAAAACCCTTGGGGTGTGTCTTCTGACCCAAAAACCTACACCTCCTCTCGTTCCTGCAGTACTATCTCAATATGGCTCGTTCTCTTATGAATCGGCGCCGCCATTCCTCTCGCCCGGGGTCTAAATCGCTTAAGGGTCGACCCCTCATTGATATAGCCCTCGACGATAAAGAGCTCTTCCTCATCCATGTCAAAGTTGTTGACGGCATTGGCCGCCGCTGAATCGATGACCTTGGCTATCAGACCGGCCGCCCGCCGGGGCGTATGCTGCAGTATGGCCAGCGCCTCATCGACGGACTTGCCCCTCACCAGATCCATTACCACCCGCGCTTTCTGCGGGGATATGCGGACGTGCCGCGCCGATGCCCTCGCCTGCTGCTCCATGATCAGTCAACCTCCTCCGTGCCGCAGCTAGTGCACCTCGATCGTGCGTTCCGATCTCTCGCCGTGGCCGCGGAACGTGCGGGTGGGTGCGAACTCGCCGAGCTTGTGACCCACCATGTCCTCAACGATGTAGACCGGTACGTGACGGCGACCGTCGTAAACTGCGATCGTGTGCCCCAGCATCTCCGGTACGATCGTGCAGTCACGCGACCAGGTCCGGAGTACCTCCTTTTTTCCAGAGGCATTCATCTCTCGCACTCGTCGCAGCAGTTTTTCGTCAATATGGGGACCTTTTTTCAGAGACCTTCCCATGTCAGACGATCACCTCCTCTTCTGTCTTCTGTCGCGCACGATGTACTTGTTCGAGTACTTCTTGCGCTTGCGTGTCTTCTGTCCCTTGGTCTGATTCCCCGAGGGGTTCACCTGATGGCGCCCGATCGGAGAGCGGCCCTCTCCACCGCCGTGCGGGTGATCAGCCGCGTTCATTGCCGTACCACGAACGGTGGGTCGCTTGCCACGATGGCGACTGCGACCTGCTTTGCCGCCTATCTGATTCTCGTGCTCCACGTTGCCCACACGACCGATGGTGGCCCGGCAATCCATGGGAACCAACCTTACTTCGCCCGATGGAAGGCGGATGTAAACACGAGATCCTTCCTTGGCAACCACCTGTGCGCCCGACCCGGCGGCCCGGCTCAACTGCCCGCCCCGGCCAGGTTTGAGCTCAACGTTGTGAACAGCTGTCCCGACCGGTACTCTGCGGAGCGGGATGGCATTGCCAGGCTTAATATCCGCATCGGCACCGGATTCGACCACATCACCGGGCCCCAGGCCCACCGGCGCCAGGATGTACGCCTTCTCGCCGTCTGCGTACTGCAGGAGAGCGATATTCGCGCTTCTGTTCGGGTCATACTCAAGCCGCACCACCTTGGCGGGAATGCCGTCCTTGCGACGGGCAAAATCGATAATCCTGTACCGCCGCTTGTGCCCGCCACCGTGGTGACGGACGGTGATCCGACCCCCGCTGTTGCGGCCGGCAGACTTGCTGGCCCTACCGGCCAGAAGTGATCGCTCCGGCCCCTCATTGCTCAGCTCGGGACGGTTGAGTGCAGCGTGCCTCCTCCCGGCAGATGTGGCCTTGTATTTTTTAATAGCCAACCTTGCTCACCTCCATCACTCGGTAAAAATCACATCATGCCCTCGAAGAAATCGATCTCGTCGCCGTCGCCGAGCTTCACGATGACCTTTTTCCATTCCGGCGTTCTTCCCTCAAAAATCCCCATGCGGCGGCGTTTGCCCGGCATCCGCATGGTGTTGACTTTCTGCACATCCACATCGAACAGCTCTTCAACGGCTCGCTTAATCTGATGCTTGTTGGCGCGCCTGTCGACTTCAAAAGTGTACTTGCCGTTTTCTGCATTGAGCATGGTCTGTTCGGTGATTATTGGGCGCCTGATAACATCCCTGGCTTCAAGCACTAGCCAACACCCCCTCAATCACCGGCACTGCGTCCCGGACGACAATCAGATGCTCTGCATTGAGAACTTCATAGGTGTTGAGATCTTCCGCCCGCATAATGGACACGTTTGGAATGTTCCTCACCGACCGGTAAGCAGTATCATCTCGCTCAGGCATCACGATGAGAACCTTCCGGTTCTCCAGCCCGAGTACGCGAAGCATCTGCACAATGTCCCGCGTCTTCGGTCGGGGCAGATCTATCTCGTCTAAAAATGTAATCGCACTCTCTTCATTGACGGCCGAGAGCGCCGACTTCAGCGCGTTGCGACGGGCTTTCTTGTTCACCGACTTGCGGTAGTCACGCGGCTTCGGACCGAAGGTCACTCCACCACCCCGCCAGATTGGTGAACGGATGCTGCCGTGTCGGGCACGTCCCAGGCCCTTCTGACGCCATGGCTTTCGCCCACCACCCCTCACTTCGGCGCGACCCCTGGTCGACGCCGAGCCGGCGCGCTGGTTGGCGAGGTACGCGACCACCACCTGGTGCATAAGCGCATCATTTACAGGTGCCTCCCACACCGCCGGTGACAGGTCGAGTTCCTCCACCTCATCGCCTTGCATGTTGCAAACAGGTACTGCCGGC
The DNA here is from genome assembly GCA_003554565.1 of Clostridia bacterium. GTDB lineage: Bacteria > Bacillota > Sulfobacillia > SLMV01 > SLMV01 > PWGR01. The sequence continues at coordinate 2,237 of PWGR01000252.1, read as the reverse complement.
ACTTTCTCGCCCCCTTCCCTTGCTGGCTCAATCCCTCTCGATCTTAAGGATTCCTTTCCTAGGACCGGGCACACCACCCTTGACCAGCAGCAGGCCGCGGTCGACATCAACGTCAACAACCTCCAGTCCTTCGACCGTCACTCGCTCTCCCCCCATACGCCCGGGAAGTTTTCTCCCAGGAAACACGCGGGCGGGAAAGGCCGACGCCCCGTGCGATCCGGATCCGCGGTGATAACGCGAACCATGCGTCATTGGGCCCCTACTGAAGCCGTGCCGCTTTATGCTGCCGGCAAATCCCTTGCCGCGGGATATACCGCTGACCTTCACTTTATCGCCAACGCTGAACATATCCACATCGAGTTCCTCGCCCACATCTGCCTCGGACCACTCACCGTTGTCACAGCGAAACTCGACAAGATGGCGACGGGGCTCGACACCGGCGCGCTCGAAGTGTCCTCTCTCCGGCTTGTTGAGGGATCCGGCTGATGCTTTCTCGAAGCCGACCTGAACCGCCTCGTAGCCGTCGCTTTCTTCAGTCTTAACCTGTACTACAACGCATGAATCGGTCTTGATCACGGTCACCGGAACCTGCCGGCCCTCGTCATCAAAGACCTGGGTCATGCCCAGTTTCCTACCCAAGATCCCCTTGCCCATTCGGGCCACCTCCTATCGGTCGACCTACTACAGCTTAATTTCAATGTCCACGCCTGAGGGCAAATCAAGACGCATCAGGGCATCGACCGTCTGAGGAGTGGGGTCAAGGATGTCGATGAGCCGCTTGTGTGTGCGCATTTCAAACTGCTCACGCAGATCCTTTTCCCCGATGGGAGCTTTCAGCACCGTGTACACCGAACGCTCCGTCGGCAATGGGACCGGGCCGGACACCCTGGCACCCGTGCGGGATGCCGTAGCAACGATCTGATCCGCCGATTGATCAAGTATCTCATGATCAAAGGCTCTCAGCCGAATTCTAATCTTTTGTCCAGCCATCTGCGTCCCTCCTTTTCTAGTAATTCTCCATTACTCGATGATGGAAGTGACGACGCCCGCGCCGACGGTCCGACCGCCCTCGCGAATGGCGAATCGAACACCCTCCTCTATCGCTATCGGTGTGATCAACTCAACGTGCATCTGAACGTTGTCACCCGGCATCACCATCTCAACACCCTCGGGCAAACCAATTGAACCCGTAACATCAGTGGTGCGGAAATAAAACTGCGGACGATAACCGGGGAAAAATGGCGTGTGACGACCGCCCTCCTCCTTGTTCAATACGTAAACCTCTGCCATAAACTCACGATGAGGATTGATGCTGCCCGGCTCAGACAATACCTGACCTCGCTCAACGTCATCCTTGCTGATACCACGTAGCAAACAACCAACATTGTCGCCGGCCAAACCCTCGTCCAGCATCTTGCGGAACATCTCTATACCCGTCACTACCGTCTTCTCCGTCTCGCGCATCCCCACCAACTCTACCTCGTCGCCAACCTCTACCTTGCCGCGCTCAATTCGACCCGTCGCTACTGTACCGCGACCGGTAATCGTAAATATGTCCTCCACCGGCATCAAAAATGGAAGATCAACGTCGCGCTCCGGAGTCGGAATGTATTCGTCCACTGCATCCAAAAGCTCCAGAATCGAACCACATGCCTCGCAATCCTCAGAACCACAACCGCACTCCAAAGCCTCCAGGGCCGAACCCACTACCACCGGTATCTCGTCCCCCGGAAACTCGTACTCCTCCAAAAGCTCGCGTACCTCCAACTCCACCAACTCGATCAACTCGGGATCATCAACCATGTCTGACTTGTTCAAGTAAACCACTATCGCAGGCACATTAACCTGACGAGCCAACAATATGTGCTCACGCGTCTGCGGCATAGGACCATCCGCAGCTGATACCACCAAAATCGTGCCGTCCATCTGAGCGGCGCCCGTGATCATGTTCTTTACGTAGTCAGCGTGACCAGGACAATCAACGTGAGCATAATGACGGTTGTCCGTCTCATACTCCACATGAGCCGTCGCAATCGTTATACCACGATCGCGCTCCTCCGGAGCCTTGTCTATCTCGTCAAACGGAATGAAATCCGCCTGACCCTTCTCCGAAAGCAACAACGTAATCGCTGCCGTCAATGTCGTCTTGCCGTGATCAACGTGACCAATTGTTCCTACGTTTACATGCGGCTTCGTACGCTCAAACTTCGCCTTTGCCATTCTCTTCTGACCTCCTT
>PWGR01000043.1 GCA_003554565.1 Clostridia bacterium | reverse complement strand
GGCATCGGGGCAGCGGTGGTGGATCCACCTCATATTCGCTCAATTCTTGACGCTGACTCTCGATCCTTCGGGGTGACGGTGGTCTTTCCTGCTAGACGTGCGCGAGAAGTCGCGGAGAACGATTTCCTGTCAACCATTCCTTTTGAGACATGACTCGAGGTCGGGCCCAGGAGGCGAGGCGCAGGGCGCAGCCAGTGCCACCCTGGGGGGACACTGCTGATCTGATCCCCTTTTCTGCAGGATATGGTATCTGAGTGAGGAAACACAGGACATCGACTCTTAGCTCGCATGGGGCACGGCAGGTAGATACATCCAGAGCGAGAAGGAGGGGACAAATGCGGGTGCGGCGATCGCAGTTGAGAGCCTGTCTGGTCAGATTTTCGCACGAGACACATTCCTTCAGTCCAGTGTCTACCGCACTGGATGATTTTCGACCTGTCTATGGTGGAAAGGTGCTCGAACGAGCCAGGGAAACGAGGACGGGGGTGGCCGGATTTGCTGACTCCGCGCGGGAGCAGGGCGTGGAACTGGTACCGGTACTTTCGGCGGGAGCCGGTCCTGCGGGACCGGTAACCACCGATGCTTACGAGACGATCAGGGCCGAGGTCCTGTCGGGTATACGTGATGCCATGCCCGTAAACGGTGTTCTGCTGGCCCTGCACGGGGCCATGCTGACTGAAGACCTGCAGGATCCCGAGGGTGATCTGATCTACTGTATCCGACGACTCGTGGGCCCTGATACGGTGGTGGCAGCGACGTTCGATCTACATGGCAACATTAGCCCGCAGATGGTCCAGGACATAGACCTCCTGTTCGCCTACCGCACCTATCCGCACGTGGATGGGTACGATCAGGCGGTAAATTGTGTGCGGGGCTTTGTGGCCGCAGCTGAGGGACAGGTACATCCGGTACGTCACATCGAAAAATGCCCCTGGATGCCGCACAGCCAGAACATGCTGACCGCAGGGGGACCCATGGCCGAGATAGAGGAGCGATCGCTCGCCTGGGAAGACCGGGATGACATCATCAACGTGTCACCTTTCGGGGGCTTCCCGTGGTCGGATACCCGTCACGTGGGGTTCTCTGTCATCGTCACTGCCGACGGTGACCCGGATCTGGCCCGAAGAGCTGCAAGGGATGTGGCGGCATTTGCCTGGGAGCGGCGTCACCGCTTCACGGTGGATTGGGTGCCCGTGGAGGATGCCCTGGACCGGGCGTTGGGAGCAAACCATCAACCGGTGGTGCTGGTTGACGCCTCCGACAATCCCGGCAGCGGTGGAACCGGTGACACCACGGGCCTATTGCGGGCTCTGGTCGACGGGGGAGTCACTGATACCGTCGTCTCACTCATCCGGGATGAAGAAAGCGTGGCCCGGGCGGTAAATATCGGTGTCGGTAGCACCGGGCGCTTCGCCCTGGGTGGCAGACTCACTCCCGATTTGGGTCCACCGGTTGAGGTCACGGCCACAGTGCAGACCATCAGCGACGGTACTTACTGGTTGAAAGGGCCGATGAGCCGGGGTGCCCGAGCCTGTGTGGGCCGGGCGGCGGTGCTGGATGCCGGCGGCCTGCAGATTCTCATTGCCGAACGGGCGTCTTCCACCAATGATCCGGAGCTCCTGCGCCGGCACGGCATACAGCCGGAGGAGCCGAAAATTCTGGCCCTGAAGGTGAAGAATCATTTCCGCGCGGCTTTCGAACCGTTGGTGTCAGAGATCATCAACGTGGACACACCTGGTCTGGCGGGAGCTACCTTTGATGCGCTGCCCTACCAGAACATTCCGCGGCCGATATATCCGCTCGATCTGGAGGTGCAGTATCCCGGGTGAAAGTGGCGCTCTGAGGGGTTGGAGGGCCGCACTATCATTGTCGCGGGTGGTGGATGAGGCAAAACCACGAGATGGCTGCAGGGCTGACGATTTCACGCTTCAATCGGAGGTGAGCATCCTTCGGATACTCTGCTCGAATCTCTGGTCATCGTCTGCCGTACGTTTCTGTGGACCTGCCGTCCGTCCGCCGGCCCGGCGGTGTCTGGCCTTGATTTCCCGTAACTCCAGCATGAAGTCTATGGTATCAGATTGGTACTCCTTTCCCAGCGGGCTCAGGCACCGGGCTCCTTTTCCCATGACCATGGCCGCCAGACCCAGATCCTGTGTGACGATGATGTCACCGCCTTCGGCCAGATTCAGTATTTTCAGATCGGCCTCCTCGGGGGCGTCACCGACAGTAATATGGTGATCGGAATTGATGTTGTGATTGTAGCTGGCGACCGTCCACACTGGTACGCGGTATTCTCTCCCGCTCTTGCGGCATATCTGAAGCACTGTCCTCGGACAGGCATCAGCATCAATCAGGATTTTCAACGGCGGTCGCTCCTTTCTCCTGAACCGACGGACCATTCCCCTCCCCATTTTATCCTTCGTATGCTCCCGCGTCGATGATTCTTCTGGTTTCGCCTCTTCCGCCATGGGTGCAGGTTTTTTGCGCCGCAGCTCAACAGCAGCAATTGAAAATGCCAACATCAGGCCCGCGAGAAGCGATCCAGGAGGACACTGGGCTGAGAGATCGAATAGATCTAGTACAGGCAGCAGACGGATTGCTCATTGTGCATGACTCCTGTGCAAGGGCACAATCGCCAGTCTGGGTCGCACACCCTTCGTACCTAGTGTCCTCGATGGCATGTGTGCCTTGTCCTCGGATCTTCTGTGGGTGGCCGCATTATTCCCGGGGCAAGCTGCAACCATTGGGCCGGTTTTTCGGTGTCGCACGGGCCCAAAAGAGGTTAGGCATCTGAAGGGAGAGTGAAGCGCATGCGGGTCATACAGCTGACCGGGGCATTGGCATTCATCCTCGGTCTTCTTACCGCAGTATTTGCCGGGATACCCTGGTATGTGTACCAGGATCCGGTTCTACCCTGGTGGTTGAAGGTCGCGGCTTACTCCATGATGGGCGGAATCCTGCTGGTCCTGCTCAGCGTTGTAATAGAGCGCCGCGGGGATGGCACGGAAGCCCTGGAGGATCTTCAGCCAGAGGAGGGTCCGGGAAGAGACCTTCTCGTGCAGAATTCCGCTGAAGTGCCGGGACGGGAAATAGTCCAAACCATGGGAGTTGTGAAGGGACACATCATATTCGCCGTCTCGTTGGGCAAGGACCTTTCTGCCCTGATGCGCCTCATTCCCGGCGGTGAGCTGGTCGAGTATACCGAGATGATGGGATGCGCCCGTGAGGCGGCGATTGAGCGGATGGTGCTGGAGGCGGAGGAGATAGGGGCCGACGCGGTGATCAATGTTCGATTCGTTACCACCAGTGTGGTGACCGGGGCGGCGGAACTCCTCGCTTACGGTACGGCGGTCAGACTCAATGAATAACCGGATCCATATCCATTCCTCTTGGCGCGAAAGCGACGGCGAGGGGCTGCGGGTGAAGATGTTAAACGCTGCCCCTGAACAGGCAGGGGAGATGATGGATTGGCAGGGGAGCTGAAGGCAGTAAGGAGGTTGTATTGCACCATGCAAAGCAGTGGACCGCAGTTCGTGTAGATTATCGTATTTGACCCTATGTGTCATTTTGTGTTAATCTTTTCAATGTTACACAACCAGCATATGCCCGTTATTAGCAGGTTTGCCATACGTAAGGAGGAGCTCCTTGCGCCATTTCCTTCGCAGATTGCGATATACTTCACTCATCCTGCTGGTTTTTTTGATTTGTGCATCCCTGATGCTGTCTTCCTCCCCATCATATTGCCTACATGAACTTCCTGAGAGTCAGCGGCGCGAACTGGCCGATTATCTCGCCCTCCGCATCGCGGCCGATGCCAGGGAAGAGCGTCGTTCTGAACTGCAGGAGCGCATCGCCGGACTGGAGGGGGAGATTCAGCGGCTGGAGGACTTCCTGGCCGAGGCGGAGGACCGCTACGAGGAGGCCCGCGAGCGAACAGTGACTGCTCTCAGGTGGCTGCATCGCATGGGGCCAGCGTCATATCTGGAGGTGCTCCTCAGTGCCTCTTCTCTCCGCGACCTGCTGCAGAGAACCGAGGTGGTGGCTGCCGCCGCGCGGGGCTCGCTGTTGGCCCTTACCGACATCCGGCGGGAGAAGCTTACCCGGGCCGAGCTGCAGACGGAAATAGACGAGATGGGAGAGGAGCTGGCCGGCCTGAAGGAGGAAAGAGACGAGCTCCTCGTCGTCTTCGACGAACTGGACCGGGTAGAAGGGGAGTTGTCGCGGGAGTTTGGCGGCGATTGGCCGCGGATCTCAGATGATATCTCTGAACTCGCGGGGATGTACGAGGATGAGGTCATTCCCTACCTCGAGGACCTGTCCTCTCATTTCGCCGAGATGGCTGAAGAGGGAGCTGCCCCCGCGGACGTCATAATACGGCCCTCGCTGTTTCAGGTGCGGGCAATCGTACCCGCCGCAAGCCTGAATGAGGTTCTGGATCAACGTGCCGGGCTGCGCGGTGCTGCATTCGAGCTGGAGCCGGAGGAAGTGCGTCTGGTGTGTCCGCAGCTGCGGCTGTCGTTGAGCGGGGAGCTCTCCCTGGGCGATCGCGGCATCATAACCTATGATCCTGACGCCGTGTATCTCGGGGGACTGAAGCTCACTGATGAGCACGCGCTCGAGGCTGTGGGCCGCATAGATCTGGATCTGTCAGCGGCGATGGCTGACCTGCAGCCGCGGGAACTGACGGTGCGCGAGGACGAAGTCGAACTGGTGCTTACACTTATTCCCTGACGGAGGGGAGATTGGGTTTTGATACAGGCAGTGGATGTCGAGAAGACCTACCCGGACGGAACTGCCGCTCTGCAGGGGCTGAACCTCAGCGTCGAGCGGGGTGAGATGCTACTGATACGGGGACCCAGCGGTGCGGGAAAGACTACTCTCTTTCGCCTTATCCTCGGTATGGAGCGCCCGACATCGGGTGCGGTCTTCATCGATGACCAGAGGATAGATGCGAACAATCCGGGACGGGTACGTGCCCTGCGCCGGAGGGTGGGAGTCATTTTCCAGAACTTCCGGTTGATCAAGGGCAGAACCGCGCGGGAAAATGTCGAGATAGGGCTGCGCGTCCTGGGTGTGACGGGAGGGCACATGCGGGGACGGGCGGAGGAGTACCTCCGGGAATTGGACCTCGCCCACAGGATAGATGCCCGTGTGGACTCCCTGTCCTGGGGGGAGCAGCAGAGAGTGGCTGTGGCGCGGGCACTGGCGCGAGAGCCGGAGATAATCCTGGCCGATGAGCCGACGGGAAATCTTGATGAGGCCCTTTCAGACCGCGTGCTGGAGCTTCTCTCCCGCGTCCGGGAACGCGGGGCCACGGTTCTCGTCGCCATCCATTCTCCCGATGTTCTGAGAAAGACTGCACTGCGGGTGATCAGTCTGAAGAGCGGGCGTTTGGTGGGAGACACTCACCCACCTGCACAGAAGGAGCGATCCCGGTCGTGAGTCAGATTCTGTTTTTTTTGCGCGAAGCCCTTCGAAGCCTGCGGCTGCATGCTGCGGCGAATGTTATCTCCGTGGTCTGCATATCCCTGGCCCTGATCAGTCTCAGCTTCATCGTCGGGACCTGGTCCAACCTGGAGCATATACTCGATTCACTGAGGACCGAAGCTGAGATTGTGGTGTACCTGCGCGAGGATATTTCTCATGATGGTGCCAGGGACGTCTCTGAAGTCATGGCCTCCCACGATGGCGTTCTGAATACCCGGGTGGTGACACCGGATGAGACGGTGACCCGCATAGAAAATCTGCTGGGCATCGAGTTCGACATCCTCGATATGCTGGATGGATACAATCCCTTCACCTATTCAATTGAGGTTGGCGTGGATCCGGTGCACGCCGCCGGCGTGGCCTCTTTTGCCGCAGAGCTGCGCGGGGTGGATGGGGTGCGCGACAACGAACAGATTCTGGAGCCGCTCGCCCGCATCACAACTGCGGCGAGATGGATCGGTGGGGTTCTCACCCTGGCAGTTGGTGCGGTCAGCGTAGTCCTGGTCTCACACATAGTTCGCCTGGGAATAGCCGCCCGGAGCGAGGAAATAGAGACGCTCCGGCTCCTGGGCGCATCGGAGGGATTTGTGGCCATTCCGTTCATCCTGGAGGGGGCGCTTTTGGGCGCACTGGGCTCGGCTTTCTGTCTGGCCCTGCTGACTGCAGCCGGACCCTCGATCTACCAGCTCATCCAGTCTGCCCTGCCATTTATGCCCCTGCTTCCGGCCGGTGTACTGTTTGGTCAGCTGGCTACTCTGATAGTGGGCATAGGAGTCGGTGCGGGAATTTTCGGAAGTCTCGTGTCCGTACGTTCGTGAATCCCCTGCCTGGCAGCCGCGCGGTGCTCGCTTTTTTCGCATGAGAGACCTCTCTTCCTGTACAGCCCCGGCAGAGAGTAACGTATCAAGACCGGGTGAGGCGTTCGTGCAGATGGATTAGAAAGAGCAGTTCGTCGCATTTTGTCTTTGCGTCAGCCGTCAGTTCGGGGCGATACTTGAAGATCTGCAGTACCCGCTGTATCATACCGCATTCCTCCCGGAAGCTCAGCTGGCCCTCAGGAATGGATTGGACACCCGCCGTCAGATCCCACCGGAGCTGACCGCTGTCCCCGTCATCCTCGTCCATGATAAAGACAGTGCCGCCCTGGAACCGCCGCATCTTCTGAAGTACCGGGCCCCACGGCCGGCTCCGCGCCATGCAGCTGATGCGTGATCTGATCTGGTTCAGCTCTGCGCCGGGGCTACCCTGCAGAATGCTCACCGCAACCTGCTCCTGCATCCGGAAACGACGCCGCCGTTGCGGGTTCGAGTCCTGAAGTCCCGGACGAATCTCTGACCTTAGCATCTGCAGCAGCTTTTCCCTGGGAGAAGCCGGCTCCTGTGACACGTCGTTCACCTCCCTTGCCTTCGACCGCAGCGCACTTCAACGGGTGAGTCAGAAACTGAGCCCCCGAAGCCGGAAGGATATGAGGGAGTGAAGTTATCGTTTCCGTACATCATCTCGCACAGATCTCCCCGTCGAAATCCGCCCGCTCAGGTACTGACAGTGGTTTGCCGTGGGATGGGTAAAATCCTGCCTGTGTTTGTCGGCGATCTGTCGGTTTGTGCTCCTGGTGCTTTGTGCCTGATGATATACGCCCGTGAGGCATAGATTGTCGTGGAAGCAGGCTCGGGCCTGATCAATTTTTATGCTGATCAGATCACCGCTCATGCAGTGCAATCATTGGCGTGCGGGGGCAGAAATTTCACAACTGAAGGACAGCAGGGCGGCTCTGATGCCGCCTGTGCCCGTGCATATACCCCGCTGACCGGTGCAAAACGGGGAAAACGGCGATTGCTGGCATAAAGCTCGGTTTGTGGCGCAATCATAAGAATGGAGCGTTCGTCCGGATTCAGAGCCGGGGCCTGCACTGCAGCGAATATCCCTGCGGGCGGAGCGGCCCGGCCTCGAACCGGGCGGGATGCATTTAATTCATATGCGCTCGCTCCATTGGTCAATGTCATCCGGAGGGAAGTAGGTGCACTCATGATTGTTCACTTTGAGGGCGGGAGCAGACCCCGCAGGTTTCTGCTTCCATTGATAACTGTTTTGGCCGCCACGGCAATAATCGGCGGCTCTGCGGGAGCGCCGCCGGGTGCGTCCGCGGGAGTTGAAGAGTCATCGCATAGATGCAGCGGCAATGATGCAGCAGACAGATGGGTTGACCCGGAACAGGATCAACTCCTGCGGTTTCTCGGTTCGGACCCCGATGAAGTCCGTCGTGTCCTCGGTGAACCCGATGATTCCGGCAGCAGTGGGCTGTATGGGCCGCACGACTACATGCTTTATGAACTGGAGGGAAGCGTCCGTTTATGCTCTCCCGAGCTGTCGGGGAGCCGGACCATCACCAGCATAGTAGCCGGAACCGGTGCCCGCTTTCTCGGGACAGAGGTGGGGATGACATTTCCGGAGATAAGGCGGGTTCTCGGGGAACCGGACCGGGGCCCCGAACCGGGAATGGACGGTCTGCATCACATGGAGTATCACTTCAGTTTCAGAGACGGCAGCCGACCAATCTACCTGAACTACTCTGCCTCCCGGGCGGAGGGGCCGACAAACCAGGCCTTCATGGGCCTGAAAGCAATTCCCTGGGACTGATGATGTAGTTGGTCTTGGGTGCTCTGCAGGGGTGCAGTTACGGCGGCAACGGACCGGAACTCCGTTGCCGCCGCCGG
>PWGR01000101.1 GCA_003554565.1 Clostridia bacterium | reverse complement strand
TCGAGTACGGCATCAGATTCACTCAATGAATTTCAGGACCCCTGGCCACATCTCCTTAATGTTATCAGAGGCGGGACCCCGGCCGTACTCGACCGCGGTCTGACCGTCCAGCAGGGCACGTGTTATGTTATTGTCGTAAGGGATGCATCCCAGAAGTGGCAAACCATCTTTCTCCGCCTCGGACGAGATGCGCTGTGCGAGCTCCCGGTCCAGGTCACAACGGTTGATGCACACAGCAGCGGGTACATTGAAATGCTCGCAGACCGCTGCCACCCGGCGCAGGTCGTGCAATCCGGATGGCGATGGTTCAGTCACTATCAAAGCACCAGTCGCCCCGCCAAGCGAAGCAATCACCGGACAACCTATGCCGGGGGGACCGTCCACCAGAATAAGGCTTGCCGCTGCTGCCCGGGCCGCTTTCCTCGCTTCGTCCCGAACGCGGGCTACCAGCTTACCCGAATTGCCCTCTCCGAAATTGAGACGGGCATGTACCAGGGGGCCGTAACGGGTATCAGAGAGAAACCAGCGACCGGAGCTGACACTTCGCATCTGCACAGCACCGTGGGGGCAGACCAGCTCACACATCCCGCAGCCCTCGCATGCCACCTCGTCAACTACATGGCAGCTATCAATGGCGTCAAACCGGCAGTGCTCGCGACAACTGCCGCAGGCTGTACAGCGATCTCCATCTATATCTGCCACCTGCGAGGCGAAGAAATCATGTTCGTCGCGCTGGACCGGTTTGAGAAGAAAATGCAGGTCAGGCGCATCCACGTCGCAGTCAGCGGTGACCACCCTTCCCGCGGCCAGCGCAGCAAAGGAGGCGGTGAGCGAAGTCTTCCCGGTCCCACCCTTCCCACTTATGACCACCAGCTCTCTCACATTTGGTCACCTCCGACCGCCAGATGGAGTATATCCCGGCAAAGGGCACCAAATCGCTCCGCCCAGTTTTCTGACTCATCTATCACCAGAGCGCCGCGGGCGTAAGCCTCGGCCAACGTGCGATCCCAGGGCAGTCGGTCCAGTACGGGAATACCCTCAGCCCGACAGTACTCCTCCACTTGCTCATCACCCAGATCGCAGCGGTTGATAATGACCTGCGCGCGAACCCGCAGTCTCCTGCACATGCCGACCGCCATATCCAGATCACTGAGACCAAAAGGCGTTGGTTCGGTAATGAGAAGACAGAGGTCGACACCCCGCACCGCGGCTACTGTGGGACAGGTGGTGCCCGGGGGCGCGTCGATAATGTTAAGCGACGCGCGCTCCGTCTTTGCCCGCACGGCAGCAATTACGGGTTCCGCCATGGCCTCCCCCGGGTTGATGTCTCCTCCCCAGAAGACTACATCTCCCGCCGATCCCCCGCGGAGAAAACCCAACGCGCGACCCACCTCCGAAATGGCATCTCGCTCACAGACATACGAACACACCCCGCAGCTGTGACAAAGCTCCGGGAAGACCAGAACATGGTCACCGAGCACGCTTATGGCATTGAAGCGGCACGAAGCAGCACACCTACCGCAGCGATCGCATTTTGCCTCATCCACCTCGGGAACGAAAACCGTGACTTCCTCTCGTCGTCTCTTCTTGTCGAGCGGCAGAAACAGGTGGCAGTTGGGCTCCTCAACATCACAGTCGAGAAGCTGTACCGGTCGGAGAGCCGCCAGGAAGGCGGCCAGGTTGGTCGCCACCGTTGTCTTCCCGGTACCCCCCTTGCCGCTGGCGCAGGCAATGCTCATCAAGGACGCTCATCTCCCCCCCGGCCCCCCTGAGTGCGGGACCAGTACAGAAGAAGGGTACCGGCGGCAATCAGAATACGACCGATCACCGCACCAGCAGATACATCTGAACCTTCGCCAGTATGCCCTGCACCCGGATCATGGTCGTTTCCGTATCTTTTGCCCCATCTCCTGCCAACCGGCCAGATGCCCGGCATCACCATCACCCTTTCAGCATCCGAGGTCATCCCGCGGATGATCGCAAAGATCACCGCCCGTCTCCAGCTCACCGATGACATAATCGCAGACAACACGGTCGACTGCTCCCGTCGCACCCACGACCACCTTGATGCCCCGTTCAGCAAACAAGTTCTGGGCCCGCGGGCCCATGCCCCCGGCAATCACGCAGTCCACACCGCGCCGGGCCAGAAAACCGGGCAGGAAACCGGGGCGATGTCCCGGACTATCGATTATCTCTGTGTTCACTACTTTGTCATTGTCTATGTCCACCACCGTGTACTGTTGGCATCTTCCGAAGTGCACCGCCACCTCACTGTCTTCCGTCGCCACTGCCACTTTCATTTGCATACCTCCTTTCGTCACCGGCGGAACCGGCGTCTCCTGCCGCCGGAGCCGTGGTGTGAATCTACCGTGGGACCGGAAACCTCCGGCAACGCATCGTCCCGCAGTGCCGAAAGATTCTCCCGGGCTGTACGGTGTTTTGGGCTGTAGACGCGGATGCCAGCGGCCCGGAGCGCCCGCTCCGCGTTCGGCCCCACGTTGGCAGCCACCACAACCTCCACGCCGCGCTCGGAGAGAAACTCCGCGGTCCGAATGCCGGCTCCCGCTCCCAGGGCGAGACTGGGGTTATCCACTATCTCCTCGGTACCCGCTTCCGTATCTGCGATAAAAATGAAAGCCGCCCGTCCAAACCGGTCATCCATCTCAGGGTCAGAGCCATCTATCCGTGCACACAGAGCAATCTTCACTGCAGCTCACCTCCATGATCTTGTAATTTAATCTTTGCAGAGTATTGAACATATGTCAACAACGAAGATGAGCCGTTCTCACCCGGACACCCGCGCTGCCAGCCAGCCAACCGGGAGGGAACCAAGTGCCGTTCACGAAATGGTGATTATGAGTGCGTACCGCCAATCTTGCGGTCACTGCGGAGGGATAACAGATGATCAGGTTCATCCACACAGCAGACTGGCAAATGGGAGCCAAATTCACAAATTTTGGCGAGCTTGCGCCGCATATACGGGAGGTACGGGGTACGACCGCCAGACGCATTGTTCAGCTGGCTGACGACCGGAATGCCGACTTTCTGCTGATTGCCGGCGATTTGTTTGAGGATCACACGGTGGGTTCGGAAACTATCGACAGGGTACTGGACGCACTCCGGGAGACCTCAATCCCGGTGCTGGTACTGCCCGGCAACCACGATCCCCTCCGTCCCGGCGGGGTATGGGATCGGCGACGCTGGCAGGAAGGACCGGAAAACATCCAGCTGCTGAAAGAGCAGGCACCGGTGATCCTCGAGCAGGCGGTACTCTACGCCTGCCCGCTGAGGCAGAAAAGGAGCCGCAGAGACCCCACCAAGTGGATTCCAGAAAAAGACGAGCACTGCGCTCGTCACGTGCGGGTGGGGGTTGCCCACGGATCCCTGGACATCCTGGGCAAAGATGTAAATTTTCCTGTAGCCCCGGAACGGGCGTACGAGGCCAGCCTGGACTATTTGGCCCTCGGCGACTGGCACTCAGTTTACCAGCACAATGACCGCACCTTTTACAGCGGTACCCCAGAACCGACAAGTTTTGATGAGCGTGACCCGGGCCAGGTACTGGAGGTAGAAATAGCCGGCCCCGGAGCGGTCCCGGAGGTACGACGACACCGGGTAAACTGCTTGACCTGGATCGCACGTGAACACGACGTATCGTCAGACCCGGAGATGACAGAACTCGAGCAGTGGATAGCCGAACTTCAGACTCCAGAAAGCATGCTGCTCAGACTCCGGCTTGACGGCGTTGTGGATCTGGAATGTGCACAAAGGGCTACCCAGACCGCACAGGAGCTCAGCCGAGACCTCTACCATCTGGTAGTTGAAGATGCGCTGCAGACTGCACCGTCGGAGGAGGATCTCGCCAGTCAGTTTCCCTCCGGCCCGGTCGGCCGAGCGGCAGAAGATTTGCTGCATATTACCACGGGCAGGGTCCCGTCCGGGCCCGGCCGGGAATTTGCCGATAGTGATCCGGAGGTCGTGCGGCGGGCCCTGCAGCTGCTCTACGCAGCCGTAAGGGAGGTGGAAACTTGATCATTCACGATCTCACAGTCAGAGGATGGCGGCGGTTCCGCGAGCAGATCGAACTATCGTTCGACAGAAACCTGAACATAATCTTCGGTCCCAATGAATCCGGCAAATCCACACTGATTGAGGCGCTCACCCGGGCACTTTTCGACAAGCACAGCGTCACAGGAAGGGAAATGGATTCCTTGCGGCCCTGGGGAAGCACGCTCACCCCGGAAGTTACCGTGGTGTTTTCCGCCGGCGACGGCAGGTACCGACTGCGCAAGCGTTTTCTCGATTCGCCATCGTCCGAGCTTTGGAGTCGGGCCGACGGCAGATGGCAGCTGACCGCCGACGGTGATGCCGCCGACCGTAAAGTCCTTGAGTTCACCGGGGGGAAGCTGCCCGGACGCGGGGTGACCCGTCCCCATCATCGCGGGCTGGCAGAGGCTTTGTGGGCCCGGCAGCAGGATCACGATATCCCCTCCGAATGGAACCCCGAAGTCCTGAATCATCTGGAGAAAGCCATCGGTGAGGTAATGCAGTCGACGACCTCAAGCTCCGTTGAACAGTTAATCAGTCAGCGCCACCTGGAGCTGCTGACGCGAGTGCGCGGACAACCGGCCGCCGGGGGCGCCCTGGACCAGGCGAAGAAAGAACTGCGCGATCTGGAGGAGGAACTGGAGCGGGTCAAGGAACAGCGGGTGGATCTGCATAGAAGAATGGACGATCTCTCCAACATTCAGAGTGAAGCGCATACGCTTGAGAGGCGAATGGAGGAGGCAGAAGACGAGCTCCAGCAGGCCAGAGAGGCCCGTGAAGCAGCAAGAGAACACCAGGAAATGCGCCTGAATGCCCGGACAGCCCACCTTGAAGCCGAAAAGCACTGGGAGGAGCTCAATCGACGGGTCAAAGAAATCAAAGAGGCCCGAAAGGCTGCGGAAAAGCTGCTGAGGCAAATTGAGGATTCCTCCTCTCGCAAGGGGCAGGTGCAGGCTGAAATTACCTCCGCACAGCAAAGACAGAAGGAGTTCGAGGAGCAGCTGGACGGAAAGCGAAGAGCGGAACGACAGGTGCAGGACAGGCTGGATGCTCTCAACGCCCTGGACAGCCTCCGGAGCACTGAGGCCGAATCTGCACGATATGAAAAAGCAGCTGTGCAGGCAGCCGAACTGCAGTGCCGCCTCAAGGAAACTGAAAACACCCTGACAGACGGGATCTTCCCGACCGAAGAAACGCTCGAGAAGACCACCCAGCTGCAGGAGAAAATCCACGAGGGCGAGGCAGTCCTGCGCACGCAGGGACTCACCATCGAAATCACACCCGAAGCAGAACTGGAGGCCCAAGTACAGCTGGATGGTGATGAAGAGCAGTCCCGGCAGCTGCGTCACGGGCACAGTAAGATTTTCACTGCTGCCAACGAGGCGGATCTCATATTTCCCGGACTCGTGGGAATTGAGATCCACAGCGGCAACGAGCGGGCAGCAGAAGCAGTGCAAAAGCTCAGAGAAAACCGGGAAAGCCTCAGCGACATGCTTGCTGCTCACAATGTCTCCTCCGTTGAGCAACTCAGTGATCAGCACCAGCGCCACCGGACTCTTGTCCAGCAATTCGATGACCTGCAGGAAAAACTGCAGGGACTGCCGGAAGAGGGCGACGAGGCGGAAATAGAGCGCCAACTCAGGCAGGTACGCAATCGCAGGAAGCGCCTGCTGGAGGAATTAGATGGTGCTGATCTGCCCGACGCCTGGTGGGAGCACCCCCCTGAGGTCCTCGACGAACTGATAGAAGAACACACGGAGAAACGGCGAAAACTGCAGCACGACATTAAAACACTCGAGGAACAGGCGGAATCTTCGCGCGAGCCGGTAGAGCAGCTGAAAGAAGAACTGGCAGAAGTCGAGCGGGAGATTTCCGTTATGCAGCAGCAGAAACAGGACCGTCTCGACGGCGCCGCTGAGCTGGAACAGCAAGACGAGTTCTGCACGGAAGACGAGCGGGCCGCGGCCCTCAGGCGCGCATCTGTGAAGGCGGAGCGCGCCAGGCAGGCCTGGAAGGAACTGGAGAGGGAAAAGGCCGAAAAGGAGGACGAGCCGGAGAAGCTGTACGAAGAGGCGGCACGCCGACGGGATCAGCTGAGAAAACAGGAGTCTGATCTGCAACGCACAGAAGCCGGACACCTGGAGGTACTGCAGGCGGCGAGCGCCTCTAATGTGCGGGAGCGAGAAGGCGACTTGGAGGCCAGGGTGCACTCAACACGTAAAACAGTTGAACGATTAGAGCGGGACGCGGAGGCCTACCGACTCCTGGACCACCTTCTCGCAGCACATCGCCGCGAGCAGATGCGCTCACTGGGAGGACCGGTCAAGGAGCTGGTCGATCAATGGACCCCACGCCTCCTCGGCGGTGAGTACTCCGGGGTAGAATTTTCCCCCGAACTGACACCACACGGCCTTCAAGTGGAACACCCGGAGGTAACTGCATCACTGGAAACTGACCTGTCATACGGGGCGCACGAGCAGCTCAACTTCCTGGTCCGGTTGGCAGTGGGAGTAGTTCTCTCGCGCGAAGAACCGCATATGGTTGTGCTCGATGACAGGCTGACTAATACTGACCCGGGCAGGCTGAAACGGGCCCGAGATATTCTGGCGGAGGCCGGCGAGAGGATGCAGATCGTGCTTCTGACCTGCTTTCCCGACCACTATTCGGGCCTGGACGGCAAATTCATCGATATGCGCCAACTGACAATAGATTCCTGAGGTGAAGTATCTACTCGACAGCATAATTCCCGCCCGGTAGCCCTGCCGGGCGGGAAGAGATCCCGTCAATGCCGGGGCTTTATCCAGCGGCCGGCGCCCTTGAGAATCAACTGCGCAATCACCGCCCCAACGATGGCGCTCACACCGAAAGGAACCACCAAACCAAAGGCCAGCATCTCCTGCCCCAGTATCAGGTGCACGAGCGGCACCGAGACCACCGCCCCGAGAAAACCAGTTCCGAAGACCTCGGCGCAAGCGGCCAGCTCCTCCCGCCTGAACCGCCGGTAGGCAACGCCGGCGAGAAAGGCCCCGATCATACCGCCGGGCAGGGCCAGGATGGTCCCCAGACCAAGGATATTGCGCAGCACACCTACCACTAGGGCTATGAGAACTGCCTCAACCGGGCCGAGGATCACAGCCGCCAGGACATTTATGGTGTGCTGGATGGGAAAAGCGTTGGCCGGCCCCACCGGTACCATCAGGGGGCCGGCGGCGGTGCCGAGGGCCACCATGAGGCCCATTACACTGACGGTCTGCGCATCAAACTTCACAGGATAATATCTTGTCGCCACCCAGAATGAAAACAGCAAGCTCGCAACAGATGCCAGAAACAAAAATTGCGCAACAGTCATGTTATGTATCCCTCCACAACTTTCTTGAGGCTGCCTGCAGCGCGGCCGGGATTGTCCGCAGCCATGATACAGGAGACCACCGCCACACCATCCGCCCCGGCCCGCATCACGGCACCCGCATTCTCCGGCTCTATCCCGCCGATTCCGACCACCGGCGCATGGATCGTCTGTACAATCTTTTTTAGCCCCGCGGGAAGAAGCACAGGACCGGCATCGGGCTTGGTTCCCGAAGGAAACACGGGGCCCACCCCCAGGTAATCGGCACCCGCCGCAATCAGCCGCCGACCCTCGCGAGCGCTCCTGGCTGTCGCCCCGATTATGCGATCCGGACCCAGTAGCCTGCGAGCCGTCCGCACGGGCATGTCGTCCGAGCCCAGATGAACACCATCTGCTCCAAGCGCAGCTGCGACATCAACACGATCATTTACAATGAAGGGAACAGATTTTTCACCGGCCGCTTCACGCAGCTTTTGCCCTTCTCGAAGCATGGTTCGAATGGGAGTGTTCTTGGCACGGTACTGTATGCAGGTAGCGCCACCAGCCACAGCACCACGAGCGGCATCAATCACCCCGGGGCACCCGGCTGCCGCACGATCAGCTATGACGTAAACCCGCAAGATCTCCTCCAGTTTGCCTCGATCTTGATCTGCAGGCATCAGGATTCCTCCTCGATAGCTGAGGGGAAATCCACACTGCCCACGTCGTCTCCCTCGTTTTCACTTATGCGATACAGTTCATCAATCAATCTGATCCGCAAGCTAGCGGGGCCGGGGTCGAACGCGGCCGCGCGGTCGGCGGCGACGCTGAACAGCTGCAGCCCGACAGATGACGCCAC
>PWGR01000037.1 GCA_003554565.1 Clostridia bacterium | reverse complement strand
GCAGTCGGTCGAGAAAAGCCTTAGCCGTCTCGCTTAGATCCCAAAAGTAAACCGGGGTGCTGAATATGAGACCATCCGCCTCGACGACCTTATGCCGCAGACCAGAAAAATCATCATCAATGACGCACTCATCGGGGCCCATATTCCCCTCACTGAGACGGTGATGTCCCCACCCCGTACCGCATACCCTGCACGACGCAACATCCAGCGCGTTCAGGTGAACCATCTCGATCTCCGCTCCTGCCTTGCAAGCTCCCTCCAGGGCTGATGCGGCCAGGCTGTGCGTGAGGCCGTCCTCATTGGCACTACTCTGTACAGCCAGGATTTTCAATGTGACACTCTCCTTTCAGGGAACGCCTTCCATCCAGAGATTCGCTGTACTCCTCCTCCAGTCCTGTCACTTCACTCCTTAGGTATATCTGCCGGGAGATGCCGATCTGGCGTCAGGTTCTTCTATCAGACGTCATCGTCCAAGGGAAAGATGGGGCGACGCACCCCATGATACTCAAACGAAGTCAGATCAGCGGACGTAACTCCAGGGACATTGACATCGATGATGTCAGCCGCCATGGACGTGTAGGCAGCCCGGAAATGCCCTCCCGACTTCAGCACGAGTATTTTCTTGCTCTCGGGGCTGACGCCTGCCTGGCGAAACACCTCCGGGTCTACAGGCGAGATTCGTCTCTCGGTAAGAACCACATCGAGCTTCTCGCCCACCCGAATTACCGCAGTACGTCCAAGGTCGACGGTGACTCCTGTCGCCATCGGGCCGCGGTTGACGTACGTTCCGTCAGTGATGGCGCGCACCCTCCCGGTAATGAGCACTGGCCGACCGTGCATGTCATCGGTCTTGCCTCCTATCTCCATGGAGAACTCCCCCCGAACCCCTGCGGCCACAGCAGTCGCCACCGCCTCGACATCCCTCATCACAATGGCAGCATCATCTGCGCCCGCCTCGAGGAGGGCACGCAAAATGAAGGTCCCGTCTCCGGAGCTTCCTCCCGCCGGACTGTCACCGATCTCAGCGAGGACCACGGGGCCATTCGGTGCCTTCATTGCACGCGTAACCGCATCATCGATCTCAACCAGTGTTTGTGGTCGGAAATCCTCCTTCTTGAGCACGGCAGCACGTGAGATATCTCTCGCAACTCTCAGCGCGAGTTCACTATCTCCATCCGTCAGGGCCAAAATAGAAAGACCCGCATCGCGCACGTCCACGTGCGGCCATCCACCGAACACCGACACATCCAGTACACCGGTTTCACTTTCCCACTTCGCGGCCGCCTCTAACAGATGCACCAATGGACCGGTATCTGTACGCACGCGTAAAGGATGAGGCATGAGCGGGGGCTGAGCACGCACCATGACGGGCTCTATCTCCCGGCAAATCACTCGCTCGATGCATGAAAGGGCCTCTTCACCTCGCTCACGCCCGTCAACATGGGGATTCGTATCATAGCCTATCAACGCAGTGGCTTTTTGCACCATTCGTTCCGTGACATTGGCATGCAGGTCAACAGTGGCAACAACGGGTACATCATCGCCCACCTCAGTGCGGATCGCCGCCAAGATTTCACCCTCACCATCGTCGTGATCTTCAGTCACCATAGCCCCATGCAGCTGGAGCAAAACCCCGTCCAGCGTTCCTGCATCCCGGATCCCATCAATCAACTGTCCAAGTAGTGTCTCGAAGGCCTCCCGGGTAACTGGTCCGGCCGGCGTTGCGTCCGCCGCCACCGTCGGGATCAGGTGTATCCCGCTCCGCTC
The DNA here is from genome assembly GCA_003554565.1 of Clostridia bacterium. Taxonomy (GTDB): domain Bacteria; phylum Bacillota; class Sulfobacillia; order SLMV01; family SLMV01; genus PWGR01. The sequence goes on along the minus strand of PWGR01000037.1, from coordinate 6,486 downwards.
TGCCCCTGCGATAAATCCACCCAGCGGAGTGTTCGTGCCCCGCAAAGCACACAGGATCTCCTTATCCCGGTAATATCCCCGCTGTCGAAATGCCTCCAAGTCAGTGGGTATGACGCTGAAAGTATTGCTCTCATGACTGATCTTCCCCGTCACCAGGCGCATGCCGGAGCCTCCTCACAACGAAAGCGCATCTCACTGATCCTGCATTACATCTGCCTTCTCCATACCCTCCGCCTCTCCTGCTCGCCCGGCACTGATGATAGGCAGTATAACCTGACGCAGTTACTGCCGTCTGCTGGGCCGTGACGAACCGAAGATCTCACCGGGACACCCTATGTATAACCGCGACCGACGGAGGATAATCCCCCCGGTTGAGCACACGAAGGTGATGAGCCAGATAACTGTTATCTTCCAGTCGGGCGCAGAACTTGACTACCTCCTCGAGTTCAACCAACCCACCGTCATGACCGGGATACATGACCACCGTGATGACACCTCCCGGCCGCAGCAGTGTAAGTGCCTCTCCCATTGCCTCCAACGTGGTGTCCGGTCGCGTTATGACCCGCTTATTGCTACCCCCGGGCAGATAGCCCAGATTGAACATCACTGCCGTGGGCTCATCATCCACATATTCACTCATATTCTCATGACCCGTCTTTATAAGCCGGACCCGGGAAAACAGACCGGCTTCCCCCAGGCGTTTACGCGTCTGATCCAACGCCTCCTGCTGGATATCAAAAGCATAGACACAGCCCCGGTCTCCTACCATTTCGGCAAGAAATTTGGTGTCATGGCCATTTCCTGCTGTTGCGTCGACCACTATGTCGCCGGTGCTCACGCAAGAACTGACTACCGAATGTGAAAACTTCACTGCAGAAATCAACACACCCATCATCTCCTCATGAAACCTGTCCTTCAATTGTGTGCCTGCGGAAGGCGCCCGTCTGGTAGTCCTTATCCATCTGCGAATCTAAACCCTTCTCCCTGCACGCTGACCCCTGTCAAGATTGGTCCCGAATTTATCCGGCAGCCCGCATTTATACGGGATCCTGAAATCGATACTCGTTCATCGAGTGTGACCATGCAGCACAATTCCAAACCCGGCCCGCATAGAGCAGTGGAACATTTTTTCGCATCGCACGTCCAAATTCTCAGGGCTGGCAGGCAGCAGAACTGTTTTCCGTGGGTAGATTGTGCAGATTGACTCCGGGATTGTGTGTTATAATACTGAATAGTAATGAAGGAGAGAGGGGATCCCTTTGGCAGATCGGTCCACGAAAAGATCGCGCCGCAAGAAAAAACGATCCGTCCGCTGGTCGCGATTCTTGTTGGTCCTTTTCATTTTGGCGGTCATCGCCGGGGTGGGAGCCAGTGCCGGTATGGTTCTGAGTGCAGTACGTAGCATGCCTGAACTCGAGGACGTCCGCCCCCAGCCGCAGATCACATCCTTCGTCTACGATGCAGAGGGAGAAAATATCGGTGCCCTCCGGGGCAGCGAACACCGGATCATGGTCGAGGATGAGGATATTCCTGATATAGTCCGGGAGGCATTCCTCGCCATCGAGGATCACCGATTCTACCAGCACTTCGGCCTCGATGTGTACCGTATTGCGGGTGCTGCCTGGAACAACCTTACAGGCGGCCCCCTACAGGGCGGCAGCACCATCAGCCAGCAGCTGGCACGCAACGCGTGGCCCATCGGTATGGAGCAGACCTGGCACCGGAAGATCCAGGAAGCCTTTTTGGCCATTCAACTGGAGCGGTCCTATACAAAGGACCAGATCCTCGACATGTACCTGAACCAGATAAATCTCGGTCATGGAGCACACGGCGTGCAGGCGGCGTCTCAGATGTACTTTGGAAAGGACGTGTCTGACCTGACGCTGGCCGAGGCCTCGCTGCTGGCCGGGCTGCCGCGTGCCCCTGAGCACTATTCTCCTTACCTCAATAAGGAGGAGGCCGTTCAGCGACAGGAGCTTGTCCTGGCCAGTATGGTACGCGAGGAGTTCATCACCGAAGATGAGAAGAACCAGGCCCTCAATGAGGAAATTGAGCTGGTCGGGTTCACCTCGGATATAGAAGGTCCCGCAGCCCATTTCATCGACTACGTCATCTCCAAGCTGCTCGAGCGCTACCCGGCGGACAAAGTATACGGGGGCGGACTTGAGATTCATACTACCCTCAATCAGGATGTCCAGTCCGCCACAGAGCGAGCGGTGGAGGAGCACATTAATGCCAACTTCCCCCTCGGGGAGTACGAGAAGGACCTGCAGGTTGCTGCGGTAATAATGGACCCCCACACCGGACATCTGCAGGCCATCGTGGGCAGCAGGGACCGCAAGGATATGCTCGAACATAATCGAGCATGGCAATCTTACCGACAGCCCGGCTCGGCGTTTAAGCCCGTCGCGGTCTATGCCACCGCCCTGGAGGCCGGCTGGAATCCGGCCTCGATCATCGACGATGCTCCGGTGGAGATTACCCGCGATGAATCACGTTTCGTGCCCCGCAACTACTCCGAATCTGGATATCCATTGGGTGCGTACCGGGGGCTCACGACAGTTCGTGAGGCCATAAGGCGATCGGTGAACGTAACTGCGGTACGTACGTTGATGGAGATAGGAATCGACAAAGGATTTGACATGGCAGAGCGTCTGGGAATTACCAGCCTGGTGCCGGACGGACGCTACAGCGATCGCAATCCATCACTGGCACTGGGCGGGCTGACGGACGGCGTGTCACCCATGGAACTCACCCTTGCGTATTCCACCTTCGCTGCTGGCGGCGTCAGGCCCGAGCCAATCGCCATTACCAAGGTCATAGACCGTCACGGCAATGTACTGGAGGACAATCAATCCCAGCGCACGGCCGTACTCGAGCCGGAAAAGGCCTATCTCATGACTGACATGCTCAAAAGCGTGGTCAGAGACGACCGGTCGGGCTGGCTCAACAACTGGGGAACCGGCTGGAGAGCGGAACTGTCCGACGGATGGCCGGCCGCAGGCAAGACCGGCACTACCGACGATATGGTCGATATATGGTGGGTTGGCTACACCCCGAAGTACGCGGGCACCATCTGGCTTGGATTTGACCAGCCAGATAACATGAGCAACATCCTCGGTGTCTCCATGTCCAGCGGCATGTACCCGGTTCTCATGTGGCGGGATATCATGGAGGTCGCTCATGAGGGACTCACCCCCACAGACTTTGAGCGCCCGGATAACATGATAGAAAGAACCATATGTATTAAATCTGGAAAGCTGCCCAGCGATGAGTGTCCCTCCGCGCATCTCCGCCGCGAGCTGTTCATCGACGGCACGGAACCGCTGCAAGAATGTGATGTGCACGTGGTCAAGGAAGTGTGCAGTGAGCACCCGAACCTGCTGTGGCACGAGCTCTGCCCGGAACACGGCGAAGCAGAGGAGAGAGCATTCCTCGATCGTCCGATAATTGAAGAACCACTGGTGGATACTGACGGAAGAACGCTGCCCCTGCCATCCGACATGGGTGACGCCATCCCGGAGGAAACCTGCGTGGACGTGCACGGCGAGCGGGAAGAAGAAGAAGAAGAAGAAGAAGAACCTCTTTTCCCGGACAGCGTTGAGATCACCATGGGACACAGCACCCTGCGGCCCACCATGGTGAGGGTCCAGCAGGGCGAGGAGGTTACTCTGGAAATACACTCAACAGATGGCTCGCATCGCCTCGTGATCGAACAACTGGGCGTGGATGTGCAGGTAACTGAGGATGAGCCGGCCTCGGTAACCTTCACGCCAGAGCAAAGGGGCCGCTTCAGGATGATATGCGGCGACCACTACCCCGAAGATCGTCGCGAACAGGGATATATTTTCGTGCAATGAGAAGTCATCAACGCAGGTGAGCAATAGTGACTCCATCGCCTCCGGCGGCCCGCTCAGCGGGCTGCCAGCGGCGTACGTATCGGGTCTCCTCCAGATAGCGGCGGATTGCCTCACGCAGTATTCCCTCGCCATGACCGTGGACTATGGTTACTTGATCCCTGCCTGCTAAAATTGCATCATCGATGTGCTTCCTTACCTTCTCGAGCGCCTGCTCCACATTCATCTTCCGCACCACAATTTCCGATGGTAGGCTCTCATATTTTTCACGACCAACATCGGGGACCCGGCGTCTTCTTCCGTGTTTCACATCCTCTTCTTCTGTCGGCTCTATATCATCGAGGTCGATCTTCAGCTTCATCACACCGACCTGCACATGCGCCTGATCACCATCAATATCGATCAGCTCACCAGTCCCGGAGAAGGATCCAATTTTCACATTCATGCCGGGGCGCAGATCGGCAGTTTTCCTCTCCTGCGATTCATCCTCCGGCTCGTTCTCTTCCCGGGATGGATCTGCAGTACGGCGCAGGTGCCTGCGTTCCACCTCGTCCACGTGAGTAATAATGCGCTCCTCGAGAGAGTCCAGTACCTCACGCAGGCTTTCCGCCCGTGTGATTATCTCTCCCGGATCCCGCATCTGAATGTCTTTTCCTTCGTATTCCTCCTCGCCTGCATCATTGGCGACACCTCGCTGCTCATCCAAAAGTGAACGGTATGCCTGCTTCAACTCGCCGGCCAGCTGGTGAATCTCACGCAGCAGCTCCCGGGATTCAGCCCTGGCTTCCCGCAGGACGCGCCGGGCGTCCTCGCGCGCCCGGTCGATGAGTTCTTCCTGTTTTCCGCGCAGCTCCTGCTCTCTTTGGTGCATACGCTTACGCAAAATGCGGGCATCGCCCGCCTCCGTCTCCGCCTCCTCGCGCCTGCGGCTCCAGGCCTTTCTGTCTTCCTCCATCGCGGCGATTAGCTCCTCGACGCTTCCCTCCTTCTCAGTCAGAAGGGAGCGTGCACGTCGCACCAGACCCTCGGGCATGCCCAGGCGATCAGCAATCTCCAGGGCATTGCTGCGGCCCGGGAGCCCGACCATCAGTTTGTATGTGGGAGAAAGCGTTTCCACGTCAAATTCCATGCTGGCATTCTCCACCCCGTCGAGCTGGTACGCAAAGGTTTTCAAACGGCTGTAATGCGTTGTGGCCATGGTGCGGACGCCGCCTCTGTGCAGTTCTTCCAGGATGGCCATGGCCAGTGGAGCACCCTCCATGGGATCAGTCCCGGCTCCCAGTTCATCCAGCAGCACGAGTGACTGGCGGTCGGCCAACATCATAATCGGAATGACATTGCGCATGTGCGAGGAGAAAGTACTCAAATTCTGGGCAATGCTCTGCTCATCGCCAATATCACAGTACACGCGGGCAAACACTCCGATATCGCTGTCTTCCTCGCAGGGAACATGCATACCAGCCTGACACATAAGCACCATCAGACCGACGGTCTTCAGGGTAACCGTCTTGCCTCCGGTATTGGGTCCGGTGATCACCAGGGTATCGAAGCTGCGGCCGACCTCCACGTCAATCGGCACCACATCATCGCCAAGCATGGGATGCCTGGCCTGCTTGAGATACAGGTACTGTTCGTCATTTACAACAGGGTGCACCGCGTCGAGCTCCTCGGCCAGGCTGGCCTTGGCATAAATCAAGTCCAGTTCTCCGAGGACCTGCTGCTCCATCTCGAGATTCTCTCTCGCGCCGCCTACCCGGTCGGTCAATTCAGCGAGTATGCGGTGGACCTCCCTCTCCTCCTCAGATTTCAGCTCCTGAATCTTGTTATTCAACTCCACCGCCACCTGCGGCTCGACGAAGACCGTCGCTCCGCTGGAGGACTGACCGTGCACGATGCCGCGGACCCGTCCGCGTTGTTCCTGTTTGACGGGAAGCACATACCGCCCGTTGCGCTGCGTCACAATCGGTTCCTGCAGATATCCCTCACGCATGAGACGCTTGGCCATTTTCTCCAGCTGGTGCCGAAGATTATCTGCGGTGGCGCGGAGTCCCCTTCTGATGCGCGCAAGTTCGGAGCTGGCGGTATCCCGCAGCTCGGCCGTCTCATTGATGCATCGGCCGATCTCCTCGCCCAGACCCACCGATGGCTGCAGGGGTTCAACCCTCTCGGCCAGAGCGGGAGCGTCCTCATCACGTGAGGAGAAAAACTTGCGCAGTTTCCGGGCGGCACCAATACACTCAGAGATCGCAAACAGCTCCTCGGGCGCGAGAACCCCGCGCTTGCCCGCCCGCCGGAGCATCTCGGTCAGGTCATGGATGCCGGCCAGAGGTATGGAGGAACGAGACATCAGTCCTCGCATCTCCCCGGTTTCTCTGAGAGCATGCCTTACCCGCTGAGCATCCCGATCCGGAACCAGCGCCTCTGCACGTCGCTGACCCAGCGAGCTGCTCGCGCAGTTGGCCAGGCGGCCCCGGATGTCGTAGTACCCCAGGCGGTCGTAAGCGTAGTTCAGCAGCGCATCCTCACGAGGGAGTTCATTATTGATGTCATCTGAATGACCTGCATCGGATATCATGTGGTCCTCCTTCTCTCATTGCGCATCAATCTGCACGGACCGGGTCCAACCATT
>PWGR01000073.1 GCA_003554565.1 Clostridia bacterium | reverse complement strand
CGCGGCCCGTACGCGTTGTTCGCGACGGGCCGCGGCTGGTACGCCCGGCATGGCTGAGTGCAAGTGCCAGTCGGTGCAAGTCTCCTGCGGCCGACGCCGTCCTTTCTGCAGCAGCAGGGTACTTTTGTGGGGTATTCAGATGAGATCATCCACCAGCTACTGTGATTGATCGTATGATTATGGTCAGTGACCTTGCCCCGTAACATCCCCCTCATTGCCAGTACAGTCAGTCCTGATCTTCTTTTCATATTTCATCGCGCGGCGGTACGGAGCATCCCTGATCAACATAAGCTGCATTTGAACGGAGGGAGGTAGCCGGGACGAATGGAACGTCCGGATGCCGAGAAAACATGCTTCTGTTTGGTCAATGAGGCGCGGAAGGAGTGCGGGCTGAAGCCACTGCGATTCGACCCGAAGATCCGCCAGCTGGCCAGGATCCGCGCTGCGGAAAACAGGAGTGGCCCGCTCAGCCACCACTGCCCGGTTCACGGCTCGCTCTGGGACAGACTGCGTGATGCCGGTGTTCCCTTCGCCTGCGCCGGGGAAAATCTGGCCCGTGCGGGCAATGTCTGGGCGGCGCACTGCCGTCTGATGGACAGCGACGGTCATCGACGCAATATACTCAGGGCCCGTTTCACGCGAGCGGGAATAGGCGTAGTTGATGCCCCAGGAGCCGGTGTGGTGGTGGCGCAAATATTTCTCAACCGCTTGCACAACCAGTGCCCGGTTCCTCGCGGGGCACGGGCCTGGGTGAAGAATCTAGTCAGAAATCAGAAGGGATGATGACGGGATGGGCCTCCGTGTGACGATCGATGGAGAGGAGATGAGTGCGCTGGGACCTGATCTGGGCCGGGAGGCGGCGAGTGCTGTGTGGTACGTGGCGCAGTGCCTGGGGGCGGAGGTTGCTTGGTCTCCCAGCGAACAACATCTGCAGATACAGTCTCCCGATCCGACACTGGGTAGAATGGTGCGGGAGAGATTGAGCCGAAGCCTTTCCGGTTCGGTGCTGGGTTTGAGAAGCTTCAAACCCCCTCCGCCTGATCTTTTGGCCGTCGACGCGAGGCGAGACGGTGCAATGCAGTCTGGGTCAAAACTCAATGCAGCGGAGGAGGTGAGCAGCTTGACTGAAAAGAATCATCACGGGCAGTCACGGTCGTCCGAGGAGGAACGGGGGGAAGAAATGATGCCTGATAAGGAAAGTGCGGGTTCGCGCGATGAGGCATCAGGTACAAAAGAGAAACGCAATGGCAGATCAGAAAGACACGACGCAGGAGGGCATCAGAGCACGGTGTATCATCGTCCCTACCGCCCGGACCGGTTCGGCACGCCGAGGGTGCAGAAAACGAGCGGCTGCTGTTCTGCCGGGACCGGGCAGTGCGGCAGTTCCCTGCTGCGGAGGTATGAACCCAAATAAATGCGGCATTGACCGGATTGGGATTCTGCGCTGCGGGCGAGATGGAAGAGATGAGGCCTTCTTCGTTTCGCCCCGTTGCTTCTGCTTTGAAAATGTGCTGGACAGGTGGCCGTGAAGTGGAGGTATAATAGAGGCGTACAAGCTTTGTGATCCTTGAAACTAGCATTCTCCGAGTCACTGTTCCTAAGGTGCGTCCCGGAGGCGGACTATGGAACCTTGGCCGGTTATGGGTTCTCAGAGGAAACTCGGGAGCCTCCCGTGCTCGGAAAGGAGGATTGCATGTTTTCATCTGCGCCATCTCTTTTCGGGGTGGCGTTTTTCTTTGCCGCAAAGAAGTCGCTCGCGTCTCATACAGTGCAGTTTTGAAGCCGGGCGATCTCCAAGTCCCGGAGAGAAAATGGTCATCCCGTGAGGAGGTACGCATATGCGGCAGCGAAGAAAGTGCTTTGTTTTGGTCCTGGCCGTGATTATGCTGCTGTTTATCGGTTGTGCTGAGGAAGAAAGGGCAACAGATGAGGAATACGAACTGGAAGATGGGGTTGTGACGGTGACTGGTCCTGAGATAGAAGAACATGAATTCAGCGTCAGTGAATTGACGGACCTGGATGCAGTGCAGCGTGAGATTGTCCGTGAGAGAGATGATGGTACGGAGACCTTCGAGATAGGCGGGGTGTCCCTCCAGGAGGTACTGGCCGAGATTGACCTGGGAGGCGATGATGTCAAGTCCATTCGGTTGAAAGCTGCCGATGGATATTCGGTCCAAGTGCCAGCAGATGTCCTGCAGCGGAGTGAACCGATCTTCGCGTACGAGCGTGACGGTGCTCCGCTGTCCGGGGAATCGGGGCCGGTCCGGGCGTACGTTCCCGGCGAAGAGACGATGTACTGGGTCAGCAACCTCGTCGAAATTGAGATACTCGCAGTGGAGGAAGAGGAACAGTCGGCATCCGTATCTGAGATTGTCTTCCTCGAGACACTGGTCTCGGACATACCGCGTACGGAGGCGGGCAGTGGCGAGGAGGCAGCCAGCACGCGTGATGTTCTCGACGGTCTGTCCGTGGGTGACTCCGTATTCATGGCGGCGGCCGACGGCTTTGAGAAGAACGAGGAGTACGACATTTTCATCGAAGAATACATCCAGCTGACCGGCGATAATACACCGGCTTTCCGGGGTCCGGATCTGCCGCGCGGCATGCACGTCCGGGATCTGGTGTGGTTTGCCACGGGCGAGGTTGCCGTGCTGAGCGCAGAGCGGGCTCCGGAGCTGTTTACTGCGGCATCTGCTGATGCGGAGACCGGGGTATCACTGGACGTTGTGCTGGACGCTCTGGGTCTGTCCGGTGCAGATGACTACGTTTTCGAGGCGATGGATGGTTACACTGTCGAGGTCAGCGCTGAAGACCTGGAGATCGGGATCGTATATGTCCATGAAGAGGGTGTGGCTGCTTCGGTTTTCGAGGGTCTCCCGCGAAATACCGCGGTACGGGGTTTGCTCTCCATACGGGCTGCAGAGTGAGGGGATAAGCGATGTCTGAACAGGGCAGTGCATTTCTCAGGCGTTTCACAGTATTCGATCTGATCGTGATCGCCCTCATGGCCTGTCTGGGCATCGCCACCAAACCACTGGTGGTTCCGCTGGCTCACATCATCACCGGGCCCCTGTTTATTCCCGGCGGCGTGCTGGCCGGGGGATTTTACATGATGTGGATAGTACTGGGAGCAGCTCTCATAGGTAAGGCGGGAACGGCAACGCTCATTGCTGTGGTTCAGGCCATGGTGGTTATGGCCGTGGGCATGTACGGTACGCACGGGATCATGAGCATATTCACGTATATATTGCCCGGGCTGGCCGTAGATGGAGTGTTCCTCATTTCGGGCCACCGCGGCTGTTGTTCGGGTTGCTGCTTTGCCGCGGGGGTGGCCGCCAACATCAGCGGCACCTTTCTGGTGAATCTGGTGTTCTTCCGTCTGCCTCTTGTCCCCCTGGTGCTGAGTCTGTCCACTGCGGCGCTGTCCGGTGGTGTCGGCGGCTTGATTGCCCACTGGGTGGCGAGGCGCTTCCGGGGCAAGCTGGCGTGGTAGGTAGAGAGGACTGCAATGGAGAGGTGAGTACTCGTGAGTGGTAGATGGATCAGAATTTTTGTCCTCACAGCGGTTATTGGAATTCTGGTTGTAGGCGGCTGGTGGTTTTACATGATGGCCGAAGCCGAATCTACTGCTGTCATGCCACTTCATGTCACCGGCGACGTCGAGGAGGTCCTGACGATCCGCGATCCGGGGGATGACCGGTTTGACCCGGAGCAGATCGCCTTGCGCGATGCTACTGCTCATGCGGTATCGTTGGAGGCTGTAATTGCTGCAGCGTCACCCGCGGCTGCCGACTATGATGTCCTGCTGGTGGGAGCTGACGGCCGGTCCGCACTGCTGGATGGTGCTGACCTGGCCTCAGGGCGGATTGCGCTGACAGGCGACTATGGATGGGAGGCCCGGATGGAAGATCACCCGCCCGCCTCCAATATCAAGAACCTGGATAGAATTGTGGTGATCTCGCGGGGAGCTCCCCCGGGCGAGACCATTTCCATTGTCGCGCCCGGAAAAAATCTGGCTCACTTTACGCCCGGGCAGCTGTATGAAAGCGGTCTTCAGCAGCGATGGATGGAGGTGGGTCGATCCTCGGTCAGTAAAGAGGATCGCACTTTTGAGACGGTTGCTCTTAAGAGACGGAAAGCAGTCGACCTCGAGAAGCTGGTGGATGTCGGGCCGGGTGAGCAGGTGTGGGCGGTGGGAGAGCTCGGAGAAGTGAAGGCTGTGAATGGAAACGATGTTCTGTACCTGGATGGAAACACTCTGGTCCTCAGCTGTGCAGATGGCAACGTGCGGATTGACCGTCTGCGCGGTTTGATAATAGATCCTCCCGGGCGGATGATCACCGATGTTCGGGATGACGCCGAACGTCTCCTGCGCCAAGATGAGCCGGTATTGCTGGTCTTGATTGATGGTCTGGGATGGCATCAGTTTGAGTACGCGACAGAAGAAGGACTGTCGCCGGTATTGAGTTCATTGCCCCGTCCGGACTGTGCAATGGTGGCATACCCGCCGGTGACCCCGGTCAACGTCGCCGCGTCTCTGACCGGCGAGACGCCGGATGTTACGGGAATTCATGATAGACGGGTGCGCCGGGCGAATGTGCCAACGATCTTCTCGTTTGCGCGGGATGCCGGAATGAAGGCGACGGCAATCGTCGGCCCGATGCAGGGAGTGGAACTGGAAATTGACCCGGTACTGTGCACGGATGCCGCGGGCACAGGCAGTACGGATGACGACATACTGAGGGCCGCTCTCGAGCGAGTCGGTGAGGGCTACGATCTGATGCTTGTGCATTTCAAGGATGTGGACCGGGCAGGACACGAACATGGCGACACGGCTCCCGAGACCCTGCGGCAGATAGCACGCATCGATGGATATGTAGGGCAGCTGCTGCGGGAATGGGAGGGTCATGTGGTCATATTTTCCGATCACGGGATGCACGAGACGGTTGATGGTGGCGATCACGGGATGTTCCTGGCCGAGGATCTGTTTGTGCCCTACTGGAAGATTGATTGGAGGGATCGTGTTGAATAGAGGGGTGATGGTCGCGCTGCTTGCTCTGGTCGTCATTGTTGGAGTCTTCGCCTATCTCAATGCCGCAGACGGCGACGACCGGCGCGCCAGCCAGCGGGAAGCAGAGATTTACATCAACATGGATGAAGAGCGAGCTGCTACCGTCGATCTGCCTCTGATGCTGGATCTGAAGCAGCACGAGTTCACCGAGACGCTGCGCTCAAGTGAGGGTGCTCCGCGAGATCACACTTATCGCGGTGTGCGCCTGATGGACCTGTTCAGGCATTTCGACTTGGATCTCGAGGATACTGAACAGATCGTAACCCGCGCAGCTGACGGTTACACGGTGGCGCTCACGGTGGAGGAAGTCCGGGAGGAAGACAACGTTTATGTTGTCCATGAACTCGACGGGGAACCCCTGTCGCCGAAAGAAGAAGGGGGTTCCGGCCCTTTCATGGTCGTTATCCGCCAGGATGAGTTCGGTCAGCGGTGGAACAAATATCTGATGGAGATTGATCTGCGTTGAGCGCACTACTTTGTGTCCGGGATCTCAGTTACTCTTTCCCGGGGAAGGATAGCCCGCTGTTTTCGGGTGTGAACCTCACGGTAGGTGCAGGTGAGGTGGTGGGTATTGTCGGTCTCAGCGGATCGGGAAAGACCACCCTGTGTCACTGTCTCAGCGGGATTATCCCCCTCATTCGAACGGGAGATATGCAGGGAGTGGTTCGGGTGATGGACAGGTCAACCCGGGATCTCACCCCCGCGCGCATAGCGACGAGACTGGGCATTGTGTTTCAGAATCCCGACACCCAGCTGTTCTTCCCCCGGGTGGAGGATGAGGTGGCCTTTGGACCGGAGAACCTGTGCCTTGCCCCTGAAGAGATAGATAGGCGGATTACCGCTGCACTGAAGACGGTGGGGATGGAGGGTTTTCGCCACCGCAACCCGCACAGACTCTCGGGGGGGGAGAAACAGATGATTGCCCTGGCCAGCGTACTGAGCCTCGATCCACGGGTGCTGATCTTCGATGAAGCTCTCTCCCAGCTGGATGCCGCCGGACGAAAGCGGATTCTTGACCTGATTGGGGACCTGAAGCGCGACGGCAGGGCTATCGTAATGGTCGAACACAATCCGGACAACCTGGTCGTTGCTGGCCAAATGATGCTTCTGCATGAAGGAACCATGAGCAAATTTGACGGACAGTGGCAGCGATTTGCGGCTCTGTGACGGTGATGACTGTGATTGATCTGAGAAATGTTGTCTATCAATATCCCGATGAGAAACGACCCGTGCTCGGTGGGATCGATCTGTGTGTGTCGGGAACCGGGCTGACCGCACTGGTGGGCCCCAATGGCAGCGGCAAGACTACCCTCGGCAAAATGATGGCCGGCATATTGAAGCCCGATTCTGGTTCGGTGCGGATAAACGGTCGGGACGCAAGTGAAATGTCGCTGGGTGAAATTGGACAGCAAGTCGGCTACCTGTTTCAGGAGCCCGACCGACAGCTCTTTGCTCCCACGGTGCAAGAGGAACTGGCGTTTGTGTCCAGGGTCCGGGGGGCGGCCGAGGAAGACATTGCGGGGCGCGTCGGAAACATGCTCGATCGGTTTCACCTCAGCCACCTGAGGGAGCGTTTCCCGTTTTCCCTCAGCAGGGGCGAGAAGCAGCGTCTGGTCCTCGCGGCTATTCTGATCCAGTGTCCCCGGTTCCTCATCCTGGACGAACCGACCACGGCACTGGATGTGCGCAGGAAGGCAGAGCTGGCGGAGAATCTTTCTGATCTTGATTCGGAAGGCGTGGGGATGCTTGTGATCAGCCACGATCATGAGTTTGCCACGCGGAGGGCGTCGCGGGTCATCGAGCTGCGGGGAGGTGCAGTTCATGCAGACACACGTTACTGAGGTTGGATCAGACTTTGATCCGAGGGCAAAGCTGGTGGCCGTCATGTGTCTGTCCTCGCTGGCCGTTGTGTTTCAGCGACCGCTGCCGCTCGCCCTCATCCTGATCCTTGCGGTCCTCAGTGCGAGATATTTTCGCAGTGATGCGGTACAGGCCGCGCGACGACTGCGTGCCTTTTTATGGATTTTTGCCGCAATGGCCTTCGTGCAGAGCCTGTTCACCGCGGGGGGCGCCCCGCTCCTTTCGGTGTGCGGAATATCGCTTCTCAGCACACTGGGCCTGGAACGGGCGGGCAGCATTGTCCTGCGGTTTCTGGTCATCATCGTGTCGGCGAGCATCATGGCGACGTCCAGTCCTCGGGAGATTGTGCAGGGGCTTTACCAGTGGCGTGTTCCCTATGAGCTGGCCTTTATGGTCGCGGTGGCCGTACGTTTTCTTCCCCTGCTGCGGGATGAGGCACATGACGCCCTCACCGCCATTCAGCTGCGCGGCCTGAAACTGGAATCCATCCCCCTGCGCCAGCGTCTGCAGATATATTCCTACCTGCTCATGCCCATGATAGCGAGCGTACTGGGCAAGGCACGGGAGCTGGCAGTTGCGGTGGAGATGCGGGGGTTCCGGGCGTATGATCGGCGCACCAGCCACCGCACGCTCCGGATGAGAGCGCGGGACTGGGGTGTCGTCAGCGCAGCGGTGCTCGTCAGTGTCGGGGTACTGGGAGTATTTATGCATATGTGAGATGGAGGTATGGCAATGAGAGTTCTCACAGTGGTCGGGATAACCCGCTCGGGCAAGACTACCACTATCGAGCGGATCATAGAGGAGCTGAAGCGGCGGAGGTATTCGGTGGGGTCGGTCAAGGATATCCACTACGAGGGATTTGCCATCGATACAGAGGGTACCAACACCGATCGGCACTACCGGGCAGGTTCAGATCTGGTCACTGCCCTGGGACTGTATGAGACAGATCTGCTGTTCAAGAGCCGCCTGGAGATGGCGGAGATCCTGCAGTTTTATGATCATGATTGGGTAGTGCTGGAGGGTGTGCAGGATTACCCGGTACCGCGCATAGTCACGGCGCATGATGTGGAGGGGATCGAGGAGAAGCTGGACGATGCGACCTTCGCCATTTCCGGACGGGTGGCCGATCGAATGAGCAGCTACTGCGACCTGCCGGTGATAGATGCCACCCGGGAGGTAGAGCGCCTGGTGGATCTAATTGAAGAGAAAGTCTTTCCGCCTCTGCCCAACCTGGCGGAGGAATGCTGCGGAGCCTGCGGCGCCTCATGCGCGGAGATGACCGCCATGATACTGCGGGGGGAGCGTTCCCCTTCGGACTGCGCAGTACGCGTCGCCGATGACGTAAAGCTTCACGTGGATGGCCGCCGAATTGACATGGTCCCCTTTGTGCAGCGTATCCTGCGCAATGCGGTGCTGGGCGTGGCGGG
>PWGR01000218.1 GCA_003554565.1 Clostridia bacterium | reverse complement strand
GGCTATAGACTGGCGGAAGCACTGTCGGTGTCAAATACCAATAGCGATATTACTATGATTGATACAAACCCGGCGGCCCTGGAGCGGGCCGATTCCGGTTTAGACGTGCTGCCGCTGGAGGGAAACGGCGTCGATATCTATGATGGGCTCGGTGTGGTGGATGACGCTCATCACGTTACCGTTCGCAGCGACGAGGGAGACGAGACCCGGCTGGAGACCTCCAGGCTGCTTCTGGCCGTCGGGTCGGAGAAACTGGATCCCCCCATAGACGGCATTGACCTGCCCGGTGTCATCGGATCGCGGGAGATTCTGAACCTGCAGCACGTGCCGGAACATCTCATCATAATGGGTGGTAATGTGATCGGCCTCGAGTTTGCCAGCATATTCAATGCCTTCGGCGCCGAGGTCACCGTGTTGGGCCGCAACCCGCGGCTTTTGAAATACCTCGATGACGAGATATCCCGCCGGATACGGCCGGTTCTGCGCAAAAAGGGCATCAACGTGATCACCGACGCTCCGGTCACCGGCATTGAGGGTGCCGATGCGCATGACAAGATAGTCAGGTACGAGCGCCGGGGCAAGGAGCAGGAGGCCGCAGGGGATCTGGTCCTCAACGCCGTGGGAAGAAAACCCAGCATTGAGCAGCTGCCCCTGGACCAGCTGGGAGTTGAGACCGAATCCGGTGCCGTGGTGGTGAACGAGGAGATGGTCACCTCCAATCCCGACGTATTGGCCGTCGGCGATGCCACCGGGGGGATGATGCTGGCCCACGTGGCTACGGCCGAGGGAATAGTGGCCGCCGACTGCCTGTTCGGTGAGCCGCATCACATCAACCAGCGTGCGCTTCCCGATGTGGCGTTCACCATGCCGGAGGCGGCCAGCGTGGGATATCATGAAGATGAGGCCCGTGAGACCTTCGACAACGTCGACGTTGCCAAGTTCTCCCTCACCGCGCTCGGCAAGGCGGTGGCCATTGGCGAGACGGACGGGCTGGTCAAGATTGTGTTTGACGCAGACAGCCAGCAGGTGCTCGGAATGCACATTCTCGGATCCGAGGCCCCGATACTCATCCAGGAGGGCGTACTCGCCATTGAAAGTGCAATGACCGTAGAGGATCTGGCACGCTGCGTCCATGTACACCCAACCCTGTCGGAGGCGGTCATGGAGGCGGCACACGTGGGCATTGACTCACCAGTGCATATCCTGCCGCGCTGATGTGCGAAAGAGGTGAAATTGAGATGTGGGAGCATTTGAGGGAAACTGATGAGAAGATACACGCGGCGGTCACTGCCGAGTTGAAGCGGCAGCGCGACACTCTGGAGCTCATCGCCTCGGAGAACTTCGTGAGCCCGGCGGTCATGGAGGCCGCGGCCACTCCCCCGACGAACAAGTACGCGGAGGGATATCCCGGTCGGCGCTACTACGGCGGCTGCGAGCACGTGGACGAACTGGAGGAGCTGGCCCGCGAACGCGCCGGTGAGCTCTTCGGGTCGGCCCATGTTAACGTACAGCCGCACTCCGGTTCCGGGGCCAACATGGCGGTATATTTTTCCGTTCTTGCACCGGGTGATACTATCCTGGGCCAGGATCTGAATCACGGCGGGCATCTTACGCACGGGAGTCCGGTCAACTTCTCCGGCATACTGTATGAAATAGAGGCGTACGGGGTGGATCCCGACACGGAGATGCTGGACTACGATCGCATTGAGGAGCAGGCCCGCCGGGTGCAGCCGCGCATGATCATGACCGGTGCCAGCGCCTACCCGCGGGTCATAGATTTCGATCGTTTCCGGGAGATTGCCGATGCCGTGGATGCCTATCTCGTGGCCGACATTGCGCACATAGCCGGCATGGTGGCGGTTGGTCTGCACCCGTCCCCGGTTCCGCACGCGGACTTTGTCACCACCACCACGCACAAGACCCTGCGCGGACCGCGCGGTGGGATGGTGCTTTCCCGCACTGAGGAGCTGGGCAAGGGAATCGACAAGATGGTATTTCCGGGTCTGCAGGGTGGTCCGTTGATGCACATAATTGCCGCCAAGGCAGTATGTTTTCTGGAGGCGCTGCAGCCGGAGTTTGCCGATTATCAGAAGCAGATTCTTCAGAATGCCTCGGCCCTGGCAGACGGCCTGCAGGAGAGGGGTCTGCGGCTGGTTTCCGGCGGTACGGACAACCACCTGATTCTCCTGGATCTGACGGATACGGGGATAACCGGCAAGGAGGGAGAGGAGCGTCTCGAGTCGGTGGGCATAACCGTGAACAAGAACACCATTCCATTTGAGACGCGCAGTCCCTTCGTCACCAGCGGTGTCCGCATCGGTACCCCCGCACTGACGTCGCGCGGGATGGGCGAGGAGGAGATGGACCGCATAGCCTGGGCCATCCACCGGACGGTCACGGCCGATGCTGATGCGGAGAGTGCTTTTGAGCAAGTGCGGGAGACGGTTTCTGATCTCTGCCGGGCCTTCCCGCTCTATCCGGAGCTGACCTGACGAAAGACGGGATAACCGATGCGGCAGCGATCCCGCGCCTTTGCGCGATCGCTGCCGCAGAAATCGAGAGGAAGTGAGATCAGTGGCAGGGAATGAGAGGCTTGAAAGGCTGCGCTATGAGCTGCAGCGAAGGGACGACCCTGACCATCTTCTCGTCGCCAGCGCGGAGAACCGCAGGTACCTCAGCGGGTTCACGGGGTCGGCAGGGGCCCTGCTGATTACCCCGGAGGAACAGTACATTTTCGTGGACTCACGTTACACCGAGCAGGCGGCGGAGCAGGCGCCGGGCTTCGCCCCGGTGCAGGTGAAGGAGAATGCGCGGGATACACTGCGCGAGTTCCTCTCTGATCTGGATCCCGGCCGGGTCGGATTCGAAGCGGGACACACGACGTACGAGGAATACTGCAATCTGACCGATGAGATAGAGGCGGTGCAGTGGGTGGCGACCTCCGGGGTGGTAGAGAAGCTGCGACAGGTGAAGGATCCGGAAGAACTGGACATGATACGTGAGGCCGCGTGGACCGCCGATGCCGCCTTTGAGGAAATACTGCCGTCAGTGGCACCGGGGCGCGCGGAGGAGGATATTGCCCTCGATTTTGAGTTCTGCATGCGACGCCGCGGGGCAGAGGGATTGGCATTTCCCCTGATTATTGCCTCCGGAGTGCGCTCGTCCATGCCGCACGGGCAGGCCTCAGACAAGGAAATCGAACGGGGGGACTTCATCACCTTCGACTACGGCGCACGCCGCTGCGGGTACTGCTCCGATGCCACGCGCACCGTGGTTGTGGGGGCAGCTGATGAGCGTCAGAGTGAAATCTATCACGTGGTCCTGCGCGCGCAGGAAGCCGCGGTGGCTGCGATCGAACCGGGCAAGACCGGAGCAGAAATCGATGAGGTCGCGCGCGACATCATTGAGGATGCCGGATACGGTGAATACTTCGGCCACGGCCTCGGACACGGCGTCGGGTTGGCGGTGCACGAGGGACCCTCCCTCAGCCGGCGGCGGGGCACTACCCCACTTGAGCCCGGCATGGTGGTCACGGTGGAACCCGGGATCTACGTCCCCGAATGGGGCGGGGTCCGCATAGAGGACCTGGTGGTAGTGACCGAAGATGCAGGCGAGATACTTACGGGCATAAGCAAGGATCTGGTGGTGATTGATGCGTGATATCTACCAACGACTTTCGTCCCGGACTGACCGTGGAGATGGACGGCGAGATCCTGCAGGTGCTGGAGTCGCAGCACGTGAAACCGGGCAAGGGCCCGGCCTTCGTGCGGGCGCGCCTCAAGAACCTGATGACTGGAACCATAACGCAGCAGACCCTGCGTTCGGGAGAGAAGGTCCCGGCGGCCCATCTCGAAAAACGCCGGATGCAGTACCTGTACCGCGACGGGGATATGTTCTACTTCATGGATACGGAGACCTTCGAGCAGACTGCCCTGTCTGAGGAGCAGCTGGGCGAGGCAGTCAAATGGCTGAGGGAGAACACCGAAGTCAGGGTCCTGACCTTCAAGGACGAGATGGTCGGGGTGGACCTTCCCACCAGCGTTGTCCTGGAGGTTACCGACACCGTGCCCGGCCTCAAGGGGGACACGGTGACCGGTGGCACCAAGGAAGCCACTGTGGAGACGGGAGCCACCGTATCGGTACCGCTTTTCATCAATGAAGGCGACAAGGTGCGCATAGACACCCGCACGGGTGAGTATACCGAGCGCGTCGAATCGCGCGACTGAGGAACCGGACCCCGATGCCATCGTACGACTGTCACATTCACACCTGTTACTCGCCCGACAGCGAGAGCCCGCCCGCAGAAGTCATCCGGTGGGCGGGGCGGCGCGGTCTGTCCGGGTTGTGCTTCACCGATCACGCCGAGTTTGCCCCGGACGAGTTTCTGCCCTCGTCCCGCGAGGTGTCCGAACGCTTCGACGTGCTGCGCCGCCTGGACCGCGATGCGGGTTGTGATCGCGAGATCGCCGTGGGGGTGGAGATAGGCTACTACCCGGGGCGGGCTCCCGAGATCCGGGATTTTCTGCGCGAGTGGCCGTTTGACTTCGTTCTCGGGACGGTGCACGTGGCCGGGGGAGTGCGCTACACCTACGAGTCCTGCGACAGCTCGGAGGCGGATGACTACTACCGCGCATATCTCGATTCAGTCGGGCAAATGCTGGCAGAAATAGATGTGGACAGTGTGGGTCACTTCGACCTGCCCAAAAGACACGGCCCGCAGATCGAACTGCACGGGGCGCGGCGGGTGCCCGGCCTGGACCCCGACTCCCCGCACTGGCCCCAGGTGGTGGAGATCATCAAACGGATGCTGCAGGATGGGGTGCTCATGGAATTGAATGCGTCCGGCCTGCGGCAGCCGCCCGGTGAGCCTTACCCCTCCCGGTCAATTCTGCGTGAATACCGGCGTCTGGGTGGTGAGCTGGTCACCCTGGGAAGTGACAGCCACACCCCGGAGCTGGTGGGGGCGGGGATGAAGTGTCTCAAGCGGCACGCCCGCCGCAGCGGCCTCTCACAGGCGGCGTGGTTTCGCAATCGCCTGCCGCGTCAGTGGTCGCTGGTGTGATGCACCGCGAGAAGAACTCCCTCTCCCCGCACCTGCACCCGGGCGCGCGAATCCTTCATCTCGTTGCTGACGCCCAGGGTCTGGCCCCAGTGCAGCGTTCCTCCGCTGAGCGGGTAGCGAAACCCGCGGATATGCACGTCGGTCGCCCGCCCGGTCAGCGGTATCAGTGAGACGGTATCACCCGGCGCTCCCCGCAGCGTCAGCGCCCCGCACACCGGGTAAGCCCACTGGCGCCCGTCGGTCAGCACTATCGAGGTTCCGCTGTCGCGGCCGAGGGCCGCCGCGTACAGCGCCAGCGCCAGCGAGTGATCGAATCGATCGCCGAATGCCCCGCAGATGATGAGATGCTTCTCCTCCCGGCACTCCAGCTGCTGCAGGGTCCACTGCACGGCCAGCTGTCCGTCGGTGTGGTCTTTTTCCGCCGGGTGCCGGATGATGTGTCCGGGATACCTCGCCTGCATGCGGGCGATCCCGTCCTGCGGCAGGGAATCCAGATCTCCTACCACAGCATCGGGTGTGAGCCCGAGATGGCGCAGCACCTCCGTTCCCCCGTCTGCTGCCACCAGAAGATCTCCATCCCGCAGCACATCTTGTATGTACTGGTGTTGTGGTGACTCCGGCGGCGGTCCTCCCGCCGCGACGATCACCGCCCGGCGCGGGTCATCTCTCGCACACATGAGGTTCATCTCTCCCCGCTCGACCCGCGCGACCGCAGGTGTTGGATATGGTCACTGCCAGACTGAAGGGAATCTGCCGCTCCGCACAGTGCTCGGTGACCCGGCGCAGCATGGCGGTCAGTATATCCGGGGGTGCGGACAGGACCGAGCTCATGGGATTCACCTGCACGGCCGGATCGTACTCGGGCAGGATTTTCAGGACCTCGCGGACCGCGTCATCTGCGTTCATTTTCGCGCCGGCCAGCGGGTACAGTGATATCTGGCAGGACACAGGGGACGGTGCGGGCTTTCTCCAGGCCACGGCGAAGAAACCGCCGGGGTGGGAGCCCCGGCAGCGATGTTCCTCTTCGCGTCGGAGGCGCCCGGGGTCGGCGTCCGGTGGGATGAAAAGGCATTCCCCGCTGCCGGTGACCTCGTCCTCCCGCAGGCTCTCGATCTCCTCCCGGGTGGGAAAATCCGCGTGCCGGAAGACAGATCCGGGATCAGCTTCTGCCGCGGCCCGGTAGGCCTCTCCCCACGGGCTGTCGCCGGCTATGGTGCCGATCACCATTCTCCCGCCCGGCTTCAGAACGCGACGGAGCTCCTCCAGGGCCTGGTCGCGGTCCGGTATGAATTCGAGGGCGGTGACAGAATACACTGCGTCGAAATGATCATCGGGAAACTCGGTGTGTCGCGCATCCATCTGGGAAAAGGACACCGGCAGGTCGGTGCCCGCGGCCTTTTCCAGTGCGTGCTGCAGCATGTGCGGTGAAACATCGATGCCGGTGACTTCACAGCCCTTCTGCGCGAGCTTGAGGGAGAAGTTGCCGGTCCCGCAGCCGACATCCAGCACTTTTTCTCCCGGCACCGGGGGGACCAGATCAAACACCAGTTCTGTCTCTATGTCATCAATGAAGGCTCCCTGCGGTGTCTCGTACCAAGAATCGTAGTCAGCCGCGGTATCGGCGAAGTAACCAGAGGGATCCCGGTCGGTGCGTTCGTTCACGGCTGCCTCACCCCTTCCGTCTTCTGAATCATTTACGGTGATCATACCTGCGCCGGGGTGAGAGGTCAAGGAAGTGGGCGGGGCGGGGAGGAGGCAGCGGGTCGCCAAAGAAATCCCTAGGAGGGGCACCGCACAACTGCATCGCAGCAGGCGTCAGAGAGGAGTGGTTATCATAGATATTGTGGTATGTGTAAAACAGGTTCCGCTCACCGGGGAGGTGGAGGTGGACCCGGACACCGGAAACCTCATGCGCGAGGGAGTGCAGTCGCAGACCAACCCGTACGATCTTTTTGCCCTCGAGGCTGCGATTGCGCTCAAAGAGCGCGACGGGGGCCGGGTGACCGCCCTGAGCATGGGTCCGCCCCAGGCCGAGGCCGCCGTGCGCGAAGCGCTGTGGATGGGGGCGGACAACGGCATACTGCTTGCGGACCGGGAGTTCGCCGGCGCCGATACCCTCGCGACCAGCTTCACTCTGGCGCAGGCGATCCGCCGCCTTCGATATCAGCTGGTTTTGTGCGGGATGCAGACCACCGACGGGGATACCGCCCAGGTCGGTCCGGAACTGGCCGAGTTCCTGGACATACCGCACGCCTCATACGCCAGGGAAATTCGTTGCACAGATGCCGGTCAGGTGGAGGCCGTTCTGGATATGGGCGGGGATGAACAGGTGGTAGAAATTGACCTGCCCTGCCTCCTTACTGTGACAGCTGATCTGAATCAGCCGCGGCTCCCCTCCTTCCGTCGGAAGCTGGAGACGGCCGGCAATGACATACCGACCTGGGGTCGTGCGGACCTGGAGGAGGAGGGCGAACCCGGCCACTTCGGTCTGGAGGGATCTCCCACCCGGGTGCGGGAGATCTTCCCGCCCGAATCCGAGACAGAACAGGTGACCTGGACCGGTGATCCGGCCAGGATGGGAGCTTGTCTGGCCCGCACGCTGAGGGAGTTGAGATTTTTGTGAGTGTTTTAAAGATTTGTCCCGAACGTTGTGACGGCTGCGGGATATGCGCAGATGTGTGTCCCTTTGCGGCCATAACCTGGACGCAGGGGCGTCCCGAATTCAACGAAAACTGCCGCGCCTGTCCGATATGCCGGGAGGAATGCCCGGCAGATGCGATATACACACCAGAAGGCGACGCGGGGCCGGAGCCGACCGGCAGCGCCGGGGTGATGGTGGCCGCAGAGCTGCGCGGGGAAGAGATTGAGCCGGTTACCCTGGAGCTGATCGCAGAGGCACAGAGGTTGGCCCGGCACCTGAGCTGGCCCGTGCACTGCGTGATCTTTGGGGCGGAGTGCGATCCTGCCGCCAGAGAGCTGCTGCGCTACGGGGTGGACACGGTGCAGCTGTACCAGGAACCCGCGCTGGGGCACTTCCGCCCCGTACCCTGTACCGATGTCCTGGAGGATGCCGTCCGCCGGCTTGACCCTGCGGTGCTGTTGATGGCAGGTACGCCGGTAGGTCGCAGCCTGGCGCCGCGCCTGGCTGCGCGGCTCCGTACCGGCCTCACGGCAGACTGCACATCACTTGAGATCACCGGGGATGGCCGGCTGCTGCAGACCCGCCCCGCCTACGGTGGCGATATCATGGCCACCATAGAGACGCCGACCGGGCGCCCGCAGATGGCCACTGTGCGTCCGGGGGTGATGAAAATTGCTTCTCCGGATTATTCTCGAAAGGGGGAGATTATAAGACAGGCGATAAGTATAACTGGC
>PWGR01000165.1 GCA_003554565.1 Clostridia bacterium | reverse complement strand
TACGGCGGGTACATGACGAACTGGATTGTCAGTCAGACGACCCGGTTCACTGCCGCCGTTACCTTCCGGTCAATATCGAATCTGTACACCAAGTACGGATGTAGTGATATCGGCTTTTACAGCAATCGCCGGGGAATGGGCGGGGCGGAGCTGTGGGAGGAAGAGGATTTCATCATGTCCCGATCTCCGATTCGCTATGCGCCCAATGTCGAGACGCCAACCCTGATCGTACATGCAGAGGACGATCTGCGCTGCCCTATGGAGCAGGCGGAGCAGTGGTTTGTGGCGCTGAAGCGCCTGGGAGTGGAATGTGAGTTTGTGCGCTATGACGGGGAGCATCACGATCTCTCCCGTTCCGGAAAACCGTACAACCGGGTCGATCGTTTGCATCGGATGCTCGACTGGTTCAAGAGGCATCTCACGGAGGAGGAGGACAACTCATCGCGGGAACAGCAGGGAGTAGACTGAAGAAGTTCTTACAGCGAAAAAACATAGAGTTCACCGTTCAGAGGTATCTCATTGATGGTCTCGGAGCAATGGCGCTGGGCCTGTTCGGGACGCTGATTATTGGGGTGATTCTGGATACGCTCGGTTCCCAGCTGGGCCTGGAATCTCTGGTCAGGATGGGCGAGCTGGCACAGGACATGATGGGGCCCGGCATCGCCGTGGCCGTTGCGCACGCCTTCGGGGCGCCGCCGCTGGTTCTGTTTGCCTCGGTGGTGACCGGATATGCCGGGGCGGCGGGTGGGCCCGTGGGCGCATGGGTGGCCGCGGTAGTAGCCACCGAGCTGGGAAAGATGGTGGCAGGAGAGACAAAGCTGGACATTATCGTCACACCCAGTGTGGTGGTCATCAGCGGGGTTGCCGCCGCTCAATTCGTCGGGCCACCAATTGCGACTCTTATGCTCGGGTTGGGTCAGTTCATAATGTGGGCCACGGAGCTGCATCCTTTGCCGATGGGCATTATCGTCGCGGTTGTGATGGGATGGGCCTTGACCGCCCCCATATCCAGTGCAGCACTGGCTGTGGCCCTGGAACTCTCCGGAGCCGCTGCAGGGGCAGCACTGGCTGGCTGCTGTGCGCATATGATCGGTTTTGCTGTCTCTTCCTACCCTGATAACGGGATCGGTGGCCTGGCTTCACAGGGGCTGGGAACGAGCATGCTGCAGATTCCTAACGTGGTGCGGCGCCCGATCATAGGCGTTCCGGCCACTGTCGCAAGCATCATCGGGGGACCCCTGGCGACGCTGGTGTTCGGTATGGACAGCACGTTCTGGGGAGCCGGTATGGGAACCAGCGGTCTGGTCGGTCAATTCGGATCCGTGGCGGCCATGGGTTGGTCCTGGAGCGTGTTTTTCGCTATTGTGCTGTTGCATTTTCTGATTCCAGCCGCAGTAGCCGGGTTGACGGCTAAGTACATGCGTCTGGCCGGTCACATCTCGCCCGGCGATATGAAGATATAGAAGGCCATCGACGGGCGTACACTCTTTCGGTGGTTGTCGACGGAATTTGCGCAGATTCTTGCGGTGCGGCAGGGATGGAACCCCCCGGGGGTGAAGTAGTCAGAAGGTCATTTCTGCCACGCCGGGGTCCCATTTTATTTCATTGGGCGGGAGGAGATAGTGTGCTGGCTATAGTCAATGGGAAAGTGCTGACCATTACCCGGGGCACTCTGGAGCCGGGTACCGTTCTGATCGACGGCGGCAAGATCGCTGAGGTGGGGACGGACGTAGAGGTTCCCGGGGGTGCGGAAGTAATCGATGCCGCCGGCAAGTGGGTCACTCCCGGATTCATAGATGCCCACAGCCACATCGGACTGTTCGGGGAGCCGAGTACCGGAGCGACGGCAGATGGTAACGAGGCCACAGATCCTGTAACCGCACAGCTGCGCGGCATCGATTCACTGAACCCGCAGGACCCCGCTTTTGCGGATGTGCTCGCTGCCGGGGTGACTGCGGCTTACACGCAGCCGGGCAGCGCCAACGTGATCGGCGGTACAGGCATAGCAATCAAGCTGCGTGGGCGGACCATCGAAGACATGATCATTCCGGGAACCGAGGGTATGAAAATGGCCCTCGGTGAGAATCCCAAGCGGGTATATGGTGAGGGACACAAGAAGATGCCCGCCACCCGCATGGGCAACGCCGCTGTACTGCGAGAGGCATTGGTCGCGGCGCAGAATTATCTGGACGGAATAAAGAAGGCGAACAAGAAGTCGGATCAGTCCGGCGAGGAACCCGATCTTCCCGAACGCAATCTCAAGTGGGAGGCCCTGGGCCGGGTCGTCAGGGGCGAGATGCGCGCGCACATACACTGCCACCGCGCTGATGACATAATGACGGCCATCAGGATAGCCGAGGAATTTGACCTCGATTACAGTCTGGAGCACGTGACCGAAGGCTACAAGATCAAGGAGGTTCTGGCCAGCAGGGAAGCTCCCTGTATTGTGGGCCCCCTGCTCATGGCCAGAGGAAAGATGGAGATCAAGGATGTTACCCTCAAGAATCCCGGAATCCTGGCCCGGGAGGGAATTAAAGTGTGCATCCAAATGGACGCTTCTTCGTCGACTCAGTGGCTGCCGGTAGTCACCGGACTGGCCGTACGCGAGGGAATGCCCGAGGATGAAGGGTTTAAGGCCATTACCATTAACCCTGCCGAGGTTCTGGGCATCGATGACCGGGTCGGCAGCCTGGAGGCGGGCAAAGATGCAGACGTGGCCATATTCGACGACAATCCACTTTCGAACTTCACCCATTGTGAGATGACACTGGTGGAAGGCGAGGTCCTTTACCGGCGGAAGCAGCAATGATCAACCTGGTGCGGCGCCGGGGATGAACAGGTGCACAGAGAAAAGCAGGAAGGGAATTCGATCAATGGCCGCAAAGTGCAAGGTGGAACCCGGAACACATCTATACCCCACACCGGCCGTGATGGTCAGCTGTGCGAGTGAGTTCGAGAGGCGGCCCAACATTATCGCGATTGCCTGGACTGGAGTACTGGCCTCCAGCCCTCCCACTATCGGCGTGGGTGTCACACCGGCGCGGCACTCACACCGGCTGATTGCTGATTCGGGTGAGTTTGTGATCAACCTGCCGCGCACCGATCAAGTGGACCTGCTGGACTACTGCGGGGTTGTTTCCGGGCGGGACGAGGATAAGTTCTCTGCCTGCAGTCTCACACCCACCCCGGCAGATGTCCTGCGTTGGGCGCCCCTCATAGCCGAATGCCCGGTTAATTTGGAGTGCCGGGTCATCCGGCGCCTTCCCCTGGGAAGCCACGAGTACTTCGTGGGAGAGGTAGTCCGGACTCATGTTTCGGAGGAATGGGTAGATGATCGGGGTCGTCTCGTGCTGCCGGCGGAGCAGCTGTTTGCTTACTCTCGCGGCAGGTATCACCAGCTGGGAAAGAGGCTCGGTCGACACGGCTTCTCCCGCGGCTCCGGGGCCTGAAGGACTGCCAGGGGGATCCTCCCCGCCGGCAGGTTCGACTCCTGCACGGAAAAGTATCCGGTGTTCCGACCGCGTCCTCAATATGTCGAACCCTGACGACAGGAGCTGCTTGTTGTGGTCGGGTGTTGACGATTAGTGGTGAACGAGTGCACGAATCGCGAAGATAAGGGCAGAAAGAAAGCGTGCTGGATCCGCCCGGTCATCGATCCCGCGTGAAGATGATGCAGGACCTCTGATCCAAGTTGCGGTGGCGCGCCAGTTGATTTGTAATAGTAGTTGTCCCACACAGCATGCACCTTCTCGCTTTCCCGAGGGAAAGCAGGTCCGAGGACGCCGACGAGTGAGAACCTCAATTCACCCTCCCGCTCAGGAGAGTGTGACGCAAGTGTATGGGTCGCAGTCGCTGTTACGAAGAGCAGCGGCCGGTTGTAGGTCTTCTCCGGTGTCGACTCCGCACGGCCGTTCAGATGGGGGGATGCATGCGACAAAGGGAGTTGACAGCAGGTCTCCGGATTGCTGCCTGCCGGTTGGCGCGGAAATAGGAGCCGGCGGTGCCAGACAAAGACGGACGTGAAAGGAGGCAGTTTGCGCGTGAATGACTCTCAGCCAACAGAAGATGAGGATCTCGGTTTCGGTGCCAATGCCCTGACCGTGCTGAGGACGCGATACCTGGCCAAGAACAGTGAAGGTGAACAGATTGAAGATCCTGCAGGTATGTTTGAGCGGGTGGCTCGAAACATTGCGGTCGTTGATTTACTCTACTTACCTGAGGTGTATGATGTCTCCGGCTCACAGGATGCTGATGATGTGGATCCCGACCGGGAGGATATTGAGGATTTACCTGATGTGCCCCACCTGAGTGAACAGGATGTGGAGACGCTGTGGCGGGCGCATGCCTGTCTGGCCCGCGAGGGAAAGATGAAGGTGAGCTTTTCCACCCTGTGTCAGATTGCCCGTGACAGCGAGGCCTTGACCGACAAGCGGCAGCGGGCGTTCAATCAATCCATGGTTGAGCGGAAGTTCATGCCCAACTCACCTACCCTTATGAACGCAGGACGGGAGCTGCAGCAGCTGGCGGCCTGTTTTGTACTGCCAGTGGACGACAGCATGGAGAGCATTTTTGATTCAATTAAAAATGCTGCACTCATACATAAGTCGGGAGGCGGGACCGGCTTCAGTTTCGCCCGCCTGCGACCCAAGAACGATGTCGTACGGACCACCGGGGGAATTGCCAGCGGCCCTGTATCTTTTCTGAAGGTCTTTAACTCGGCAACCGAGGCCGTCAAGCAGGGTGGGACACGACGTGGGGCAAACATGGGAATACTCCGCGTTGATCATCCGGATATTGAGGAGTTCATCAGGTGCAAGGCCGAGGATGATGAGGTGACGAACTTCAACCTCTCCGTGGCCATCACGGATGATTTCATGGCCAAGGTGGAGGCAGATGAGGACTATGATCTTGTGAATCCACGCAGCCGTGAGGTTGTGGACCGGGTCCCCGCCCGCAGGATTTTCCATCTGATTGCTGACATGGCCTGGAAGAATGGTGAGCCCGGCATCATTTTTCTGGACCGGATAAATGACGATAATCCTACGCCGGAGCTGGGGGAGGTGGAAAGTACCAATCCATGTGGTGAGCAGCCTCTCCTGCCGTACGAGAGCTGCAACCTTGGAAGCATAAATCTCGGGGCCTTTGTAGACAGGGTTGAGTGGCCAGCCGATGAAGAGACAGAAATAGATTGGAATGGTCTTTCCGGGACCGTGCACCGTGCAGTGCACTTTTTGGACAACGTGATCGATGCCAACCGCTATCCCATACCCGCGATACGCCGCGTCACCCGGGGTAACCGCAAGATCGGCCTGGGTATAATGGGCTGGGCAGAGATGCTGATTAAACTGGGCATTCCCTATGATTCCGAGCGCGCAGTGAACCTGGCGGAGCGGGTCATGGGTTTCATTGATAAAGAATCCAAGGAGGCCAGTGCACAGCTGGCCAAGTCGCGGGGGGCTTTTGATAACTACGAGGAAAGCATCTTCTGTGGAGGAGACGGGCCGCTTCGGCATGCAACCACCACAACCATTGCCCCCACGGGCAGCATAAGCATAATCAGCGGAACGAGCAGCGGAATTGAGCCGTTGTTCAGCATCGCCTTTACGCGTCACATTCTCGATGGAGAAAAACTGGTGGAGGTCAACCCCCAGTTCGAGGAGGTGGCGAAACGGCAGGAGTTCTATTCGAAAGACCTGATGGAGAGGTTGGCCGGGGGAGCAACCCTGCAGTCGCAGGAAGAGGTAACTGATGCGGTGAAGGAGGTCTTTGTTACTGCCCTGGACATTGATCCTGAGTGGCACATCAGGATGCAGGCTGCATTTCAGGCGCACACCGACAACGCAGTGAGCAAGACCATAAACTTCCCCCATGATGCCACCAGGGATAAAATTGCGGATTCTTTCCAGCAGGCCTACAAGCTGAGATGCAAAGGACTGACTGTCTACCGGGTGGGGAGCAGGCAGGAGCAGGTTCTCGTCAGCGGCGGGGCGGATGATGAGAAGCATGAAAAAGAGGATGCCGCCGACGTTATCCGGACGAACGGTGACTGGGGAGAACTACGGCCGATACCCAGGACGTCGCGCCTGCGCGGCCTCACTGTTCGCAAAACCACCCCGATGGGGAATCTGTTTCTGACACTCAACCTCAGGAGCGGACACCCGTTCGAACTGTTTGCTCAGATTGGAAAGGCCGGGAGTGATGTCACTGCGTTCACGGAGGCAATCGCACGACTGATTTCTCTCGCCTTCCGGTGCGGGGTCGATCCAACGGCGGTGGCAGATCAGCTGATTGGTATCGGTGGCAGCCGCTCGGTCGGCTTCGGCCCGAACCGGGTTCGTTCGGTGCCGGATGCAATCGGGCAGTTTATTCAGGAATTCGTGGAACATGCTGAGGCCATGGATGATGACTCGGAGGATGATGCGCTGACCCAGCTGAATCTGGCTGATCTGTCAATGCGGCAGTCGCAGACAGAAACAGACGGCTCATCATCGGAGGGAAAGACCTCATCTCCCAGAGATAATTATGCACTGTGTCCCGCTTGCGGCGTCAGTGCTCTCGTTTACCAGGAGGGCTGCGTCAAGTGTGTGGCCTGCGGCTATACTGAGTGCTGATACCCGCACTTATGATCTGGTACCAGCCGTATGGGACCAGCGGAAGGGCGGGCCATGTACGAGCGCATCGCCGAGACAATTGCAGCTGATCCGGGCATCTGTATGGTTATTGGAGCTCCTGACACCGGAAACATTTTGTGCTTTCGTTGCCAGCTACTGTGCCGAGCGCGGTGTCCGCACCGCCGTGGTGGACGCCGATGTCGGACAGTCAGATATCGGCCCACCTGGAACGGTAAGCCTGGGTTCTGTCGACGGGATTCTGAACTCACTGTCTGACGTCTCCGTGACCACAAGTTATTTCGTCGGACGCATAACGCCTGAGAGAGCGGTGGCCCTCTGCATCACCGGTTGCCGGCAGATGACAGACCGGGCGATAGGAGGCGGGGGCAGGCGGTGCTCGTCGATACCACGGGCGCGGTGACGGGGGAGATGGGGCGCATGCTCAAGGCGGCAAAACTTGATCTGTTGTGCCCCGATTATGTAGTTGCCCTGCAGCGGGAAGATGAGGTTGAACACCTGCTGCGGGCCACGAGTCATCACCCCAAAGTCCGCGTCCTGCGGGCCCCCGCACTCCCGGGGGGCCGCAGGCGTTCCAGATGGGAGCGGGCTTTTCTGCGGCGGGAGAACTTCGCACATCATTTCGCGGGCTGCGAGAGAGAAACCATTTGCCTCGATAATGAAGTGACTTTGCGCCGTACATTCTTCAGAACCGGTGAAATCTGTGACTGCAAAGTCAGATCTCGCCTGTCCGATGTGCTTCAGGACTGCGTAGTACATGCAGAACTGCTGCCTGAGTGTTTTTGGCAACCCTGGCGTGCATAGAATGGCAACGTAAAAATGCATAGCATCCTGATTGTGTTCTTGAGTTTTCAAGGTGTCTGCTTCACTTTTCTGTCAGTGTGACATCCTCCAGAATGGCATCTTCATCGTGATCAGTGCGGGCCAGTGCCTGGCGTAGCCGATAGCTCGGTCCCGCAAAGGTCAGAATGTGTGCGTGATGAACAAGGCGATCGATCAGTGCTGCGGTGAGACGTTCGTCCCCGAAGATCTCGCTCCACCGGCCGAACTCCAGGTTGCTGGTGGTGATGATGCTCTGGTTTTCGTAGCTGTTCGAGATCACCGAAAACAGCATCTCCGCGGCCGCCTTGCTGAAAGGAACGTATCCGACCTCGTCCAGTATGAAGAGATCAGCGTCGGCGATATCCCGGATCAGTTTGCCTGCCTTGCCTGCCGAATAGAGTTCCAACAGGGCATTGCACAGATCGGCCGCCCGGTGAAACTTCACAGTCCTGCCGGAGAGGCATGCCTTCACTCCCAGGGAGATGGCCAGACGGGTTTTCCCCGTGCCCACTGCCCCCACCATGAGTATGTTCTCCCGCTGTTCAATGAACTGCAGATCCGTCAGGGATTGCCGGTCCACGTCATTCGGGAAGGTTACCGGACTGAAATCATATCCCCGCAACGTGTCCGTGTTGGGGAACCCGGCCTTTTTGATCAACCGCTCGGCCCGACGGTTCTTCCTCCCCTCGATAGCCAAAGCGAACAGATCGGTCAGGTACTGCAGCCGATTCTCAAATTCCACCTCCTCATAGAGATCGGCAATATCGCTCATGCGCAGCGTCCTGGCGTACTCCCTCAGCCTATTGTCCATGGTCAGACAGCCTCGAGGTCAAAAGAGCATAGTGGTTCATGTCCGGTCGCCAGTTCCTTGCCGCCTCGGGCGTGTGTGGGTCCTGCAGGGGTGTCTGATGTGTACCCGGATAGCCCGCCAGCACCAGCAGACTCTGCTCATCAGTCCGACCATACTGTTCACCCAACTCAACGATCCGCTTTATCTCC
>PWGR01000309.1 GCA_003554565.1 Clostridia bacterium | reverse complement strand
CTTGCCATGAATCTTGCAGTTGAGCTTGCTCCTCTGTCCATTATGGCACAGCGCGATGCATTGCAATAAAGCTTTGAGTATGGCCGTCAGCCAGGTCAAACGACCCGATCCCGTCAAATCGCAGTGGCGGGCGGCCTTACATTCGACAGGCACAACATCAAATAAAAATGGAAGGTCGGCGAGGTCAATCACCCCTCCGGGATCGGATAATGGCAATTTTCATCTCCGCCGTTGGGGCGCAATATCATCCAGGCGGGTCTAGCTTCGTCGGCTGACAGAACAATTGAGACAACAGTAAAGCTCCTGCTCCCGGCCCTGGGGATGGGCTGCCCGGGTGAGATCCTGACCACGAAACTGCGCACCACCGGAGTTCAGTCAAGCCAGATGCAGCTGACAGTCAGATGAGAGCAGGCGTCTCACTCTTTCAGCTGCGGGTCCAACGCATCCCGCAGTCCATCGCCGACCATGTTTATGGACAGGACAGTCAGCGTTATGGCCATCCCGGGAAAGGTGACCAGCCACCAGGCGCGTCGGATGTACTGGCGGGACTGGGCCAGGATGGCCCCCCATTCCGCCGTCGGTGGCGAGGGACCCAGCCCGATGAAGCTCAACCCGGCACTGGCCAGTATGGCCCCGGCCACCCCCAGCGTCGCGTTTACGATTATCGGGGCCATCACATTGGGCAGGATGTGCTTGAAGAGAAGCCTGCTCAGGTTCGCCCCCTGCGCCTGCGCGGCCATCACGTACTCGTTCTGTTTTGCCGATAGTGTACTGCCGCGCACCAGCCTGGTATAGGTGGGAATGGCCGCAATCCCGAGGGCTATCATCACATTAAATAGCCCTGAGCCCAGGACCGCAATTATTACCAGGGCGAGCAGAATTCCCGGAAATGCGAGGAGAATGTCCATGAACCGCATTATGACATTGTCCACCCAGCCCTCCATGTAACCGGCCACCAGACCGAAAACCGTTCCGACCACGGTGGCTATGCCGACCGCGATAAGGCCGACTTGAAGCGAGATCCTGCTGCCGAAAATGATCATGCTCATAAGATCCCGGCCCAGGGGATCAGTCCCCATGAGGTGATCGCCCGAGGGCGGTTCCATCAGATTCTCACTGATCTCGAAGGGGTCATACGGGGCGAGCAGGGGAGCAGCTACCGCCATACATATGAGCACGAGAAGGATGATCAATCCCACAGTCGCTCCCCGATTCCGCAGAAAAACCCTCAGCACGTGTTTGGCGGGAGAGTATTCTCGCACCGCATCAGGTGCGGCCTGATCTCCCTGTTGGTAATCCTCATTTCCTTCCATGGTCATAGGGCATCACCCTCATCAGTTGTACTGGATCCTCGGATCCAGGACCGAGTAGAACAAGTCAACTACCAGATTCACCAGGACAAATGCCAGCGCAATGTAGAGTATTGTACCCTGAACCATTGGGAAATCCCGGGCCATGAGCGATCGGATCAGGAGCCTGCCAATGCCGGGCCAGGCAAAGACCTGTTCAATTATCACCGTGCCGGCCAGAAGCGCGCCAAACTGCAGGCCCACAATTGTTACAACAGGAATTAACGAGTTCCGGAGAACGTGCTTCAAGGTTATGACGGATTCACTCAGGCCCTTGCCGCGCGCGGTGCGCACAAAGTCCGATTTCATCACATCAAGCATGGATGAACGCGTGAGCCGGGCGAGGATGGCCGCTGCCCTGATGCCGAGAGCCATGGCCGGCAGTACCAGGTGGCTCGGCGACCCGGAACCACTGGTAGGAAACCACCCCAAAGTCACGGCAAATATGACTATAAGCATCAGCCCAAACCAAAAGCTGGGCATACTCACACCGAACATGGCAGCCACCATAACGATGTTGTCCAGGGGACGCTGGTGATGCTGTGCGGCAACTACCCCGGCTGTGAGTCCTATGACGACAGAGAGGCTGATTCCAGCCAGGGCCAGCTTGAAAGTATGGGGCATGCGTGAGAATATTTCCTGCGTCACCGGTACACCGGTACTGAATGATCGGCCAAAGTCTCCACGCAGTGCTCCGGTGACAAAATCGAAAAACTGGATGTGAAGCGGCTCATGCAGGCCGAGGTCCTGCCTGATGGCCTCCAGCTGTGCCGCATCTGCCTCCAGGCCACCAATCGCCCTGGCCGGATCGCCGGGAATCATATGGACCATCAGAAAGACCAGCACGGCCACGCCCAGCATGGTCGGTATTATGCTCAGTACCCGCTTCATAATGTACGTCGTCATCCTGATCTCCCTCGTATCCTTTTCCGCCTCACGCGGGAGGAACCGGAGCTCCCTCCCGCATGAGGCTTCTCATCTGTTGGTCAGCCTGTGCCGCATCATTCGGTAAGCCATACGTCATGCAGAAGCCAGGTGCCACGGAAGTTGACATCGAAGCCCTCGACTCTCTCGTGCACAGCGATGTACTGGTCGCTCCGGTAGATGGGTGCCCAGTGCGCATTATCGATGGCACGTATTTGCGCTTCCTCCGCGTACTCCCGACGTTCTTCCTCATCCAAGGTATACCTTATGCCCTCGACCAGTTCGTCCATTTCTTCATCGCGAACAAACGCCCAGTTGAGGCCGACCCCGGCCTCCTCGGAGTGGAATATCTGGTACAGCCAGTCCGGGTCAGTGGAGCTGTAGCCCACTATGCTCAGATCATGGCGGCCCTCGGAGAGATATTCCATGAGAGTACCCCACTCATAGGTGTCTATTTCGATTTCCACCCCGAGTTCTCTGTACTGTGCCTGCAGCATTTCCGAGGTTCTCATGACCTCCTGATCCGGCGTGACCATCAATGTAAGCGACAGTGTCTCGCCGTCCTTTTCTCTCACATCTTCACCTTCAGGAAGCTCCCATCCCGCTTCATCAAGTAGTTCGGCGGCCTTGTCTGGCTGGTAGGTGTACGCGTGATCCTCAATGTTTTCGTAGTAACCCCACATGACTGGCGGAAGGATGCCGTGAGCGGGCTCCCCGTGCCCATCAATTGCTGCATTGATGATTGCTTCCTTGTTCATTCCGTAGGCAAGTGCCCTGCGCAACCGGACATCGTCCAGCGGTTCCTGGTCGTGATTGAACCAGAGGTTCGAACAGTTGCCCTCCCGGTCATATTCGACCAGTTCAAATTCCGGGTGATCCTTGAACGTGTCAAGATCGGCCAGGGAAACACTGCAGATGTCCAGCTCACCGGCCTCAAGCGCTGCCATGCGCGTGGAGTCTTCTTCTATATAGCGCAGTTCGATTTCATCGGGGTATGCTGCCGACTCGTTGTCATAGAAATATTCTGCCCACGCATAGTCCTCGTAGCGGGTGAGGGTGATGGATTCGCCGCTCATCCAGTCATCAAACTGCCACGGACCGGTGCTGGATGGATTGCGACCGTAGTCATCATGACCATATTCGTCCAGGTGAGTCGGGTCCATGGCATGCTGGTATCCCGCAGATGTCAGGTTGAGAAGAAGCGGGCCAAAAGGCTCTGAAAAGGTCAGGGTCAGAGTGTAGTCATCCTCGACATGGATGTCCTCCAGAGGGCCGAGACGGGCGGCGCCCTGCCCGTGACCTTCCTTGTCAACTGCAGAAAGCGTCCGTTCATAAGCATGAGCGTCCAGTGGTTCTCCCGAGTGGAACGTCACATCCTCGCGCAGGTGAAAGGTTACCTCTTTTCCGTCATCGGCAACCTCGTACTCCTCCGCGAGATGGGGTTCAATCTCCCCGGTCTCCGGGCAGCGCGTCAGCAGCGCATCTCCCATCTGCGCCATGACAAAGTTGGCGGCAATCGCCGCAGTCCGATGCGGGTGAAGCACATCTGCCTCCTCGGCCTGACCGAGGACCAGTGTGCCGCCTTCGCCCGGCTCATCAACCGGCTCCTCATCAGGATCCGTATCAGCTTCGTCGTCGACTTCGGGTGCACATCCAAGTGTCACAGCCATTGTGAACACCAGCAAGACAGAAACGCACAAAACATGCCAATTTTTCAACCTCAACGGTCCAACCTCCTTAAGGGATGCTTGTTGCTCAGTTTCCGCAAACCAGCTGCCCGTAAGGGGGGCTGTATGACCCTGCGCCTGTCAATGTGAGCTCCCAGTGACAGCCCTACGATTCTATCACTCAGACGGCATTGTAAGAGTGAGCCGGGGGTGATGTCAAATACTTTCCCTGCAGATCTATCGGCATCTGCAAAGCACATTTGTCCATCAGTGTACTCATTTGACTCAGGCTGTGTCGGGTCTGCAACACATTTGTACATACATTCGGGAAGGCTGTTTTCCTGCAGGTATGTCGTTGCGAATTTTTATGCGAGGCACTAGTAACAACGAGTGTTCCCGGACGAGAAAACCGGAGCCGCAGATCGCTTACTCCGGCGGCCACAACGGGGTGACATGATAAAGCAAAAGAGCAGAGGCTGCCGCGACGTTCAGGGATTCTGCCTCATCGACCATGGGAATATGAACCTGTATATCAGCTGATTCCTCCGCGCAGAGACTCAAACCGTCCGCCTCCTCCCCCACCATAATCAAAGCGCGTTCCGGAGGAGAAATGCTCTGCAGGGGTACACCGCTACGGGGAGAAGCGGCAACAAACTTATAACCCTCGGGGCGAAAGAGCGCTACGGCACGGGCCAGCGAGATTTCCTCGACCCCGGGCAGAAAGAATGCCGCTCCCGCCGAAGCGCGAACCGCCCGCGGGTTGAAGGCTCCGACGGTTCCGGGCGCACTGAGATAACCGGATGCGCCAAGACAATGAGCAGAACGCAGGATTGCCCCGAGGTTGGTAGGATCAGACACGCGATCAAACCATACAAGTACCGATCTGTCTTCCCGCGCGGCCCGCTTCGTCAGCCCCTCGATAGAGAAATCCGGGCGCGACACCACGGCAATTACCTCCTGCGGACTGGCCAGAGTGGATATACTCTCGATTATCCCGGGAGTAGTGGAAACAATCCGACCGCCCAGCCTGCTGACGGACTGCAGGAGGCGCTGGTTAGAAGAACAGCACGCAAAGTCCCTGGAGCAAAAGAGAGTGTCAAAAGCAGTTGAGGCTTTGCAGGCCGCCTCAACTGCTCGCACACCCTCTACCAGCACCAGGCCCGTACGCCGGCGATGCTTCTTCATTGCCAGCTTACGGGCCTCTGTGACTCTTCGATTTTGAAAACTCCTGATTTCCGCTTCGGGGAATCTCCCCTGACATTCGCGGTCAACCATCGAGATGCGCCTGCGCCTCCTGCACCAGCGACTGGAAGGCCTCACCGTCGTTGACCGCCATATCGGCAAGCACCTTCCTGTTAATCTCGACTCCGGCCTCTTTCAGGCCGTGCATGAAGCGGCTGTAAGAAAGACCATGCTGTCTCGCCGCAGCATTGATCCGGGTAATCCACAAGCGCCGAAAGTCTCTCTTTTTGCGGCGCCGATCACGATACGCATACCAGTAGGCTTTCAGAACGCGTTCATTGCCCGGCCGAAACAGGCGTCCGGCGGCTCCCCTGTATCCTTTGGCCAGCTTTTTTATCTTCTTTCTTCTCCTGCGCTTGCTGACACTGCGTTTCACCCTCGGCATTGCACTCTACCTCCTGTTGCCGCCCTTACCTCACAGCAGTTTCCGTAGGCGTTTCTCGTCAGTTTTGGATACCAGTTTATTGCGACGCAGTCGACGACGCCTGAGGCTCCTCTTTTTGGTACGCAGGTGGTCATTACCCGCCTGCTTTCGCTTGAAACGTCCCTTTGCAGTCTTCTTGAACCTCTTCGCCATGGACTTGCGTGTCTTCATCTTCGACATGATGTAAACCCCTCAATCCGTCAGTCTTCTTTCTTGTCCTCCGGGGCCAATACCATGATCATGTTGTGACCCTCGAGATTGGGCCGTTTTTCCACCGTCGCGATGTCCGAAAGCTCATCGTGCATTCTCTGCAGCAGCTGCCTGCCCAGGCGAGAATGGACAATCTCACGGCCGCGGAACATGATCGTGACCTTGACCTTGTTACCGTCCCCCAAAAAGCGCTCGGCATTTTTCTTCTTGACGCCGAAATCGTGGTCCTCTATGGAGGGTCGCAGCTTTACCTCTTTCACCTGCATGGTCTTCTGGCGCTTGCGGGCCTCACGGCGACTCTTGTCCTGCTCATACTTATACTTGCCGTAGTCCATGATCCGGCACACCGGGGGGTCGGCTCCCGGCGCCACCTCCACCAGATCCAGATCCTGTTCGTAGGCGGCATTGATGGCCTGCTGCAGGGGAACAATCCCCACCTGTTCACCGCCTTCATCAATCAGGCGAATTTTCCTGGCCCGGACCTGTTCATTGATGCGAAGCTCTCTGTCTATTGGCACTCACCCCCAGAAAGTATTAAGAGCGGATGAAGGACATCATCCGCTCCAATGCTGCCCACAAGGGCACACGCACTTATATGCAATGTCCAGACCTACAAGCTGCACCGGAGTGCGCCGGCAGGTGAGGAGCGGATGACTCCTTCTTAGACCAGTATTGATAATTCCACCAGAAAGAGTATATCACGGCCCGATAAGGACGGTCAAAGGGCGGGATAACCCGCATAATCCCGTCTCCACCGCACTCAAGTCGTCTCATCTACACTCAGTCCGGCAAATCCTCTCGCCCCAGGCGCCTCATCCCCCGTTCCCTGATGTCAGTCAGCAAATCGTCGGTAAACTGCTGTACCGAAGTCGGTCCGAGGTCACCCTCTTCGCGGGTGCGTAACGAGACCGTCTCATCTTCTACCTCCCGGGCACCGACAACCAGCATATACGGCACCCGATCAATTTCCGCTGCCCGTATTTTGTAACCGACTTTCTCGTTTCGATCATCTACTTCGACCCGGACATCCCTGGCGCGAAGATCCCTGGCCACAGATTCGGCATACTCGGAGTGATCATCGGTGATTGGTATAATAACGACCTGTACCGGAGCGAGCCAGGTCGGGAACGCTCCCCGGTAATGCTCCACCAGACCGCCGAAAAACCTCTCCATGGCTCCAAGAACAGTACGGTGTATCATGACGGGCCGCTGGTGTTCGCCCTCCTCATCGACGTAGGTCATATCGAATCTTTCCGGAAGATTGAAGTCGAGCTGCACCGTCGGTCCCTGCCAACCCCGTCCAAGGGCGTCGAACACATCGATGTCAATCGCCGGACCATAGAACTTGGCTTCGCCGGGATCCTCAAGATAGTTCACTCCCATCCGCTCCAGTACGTTGCGGAGGGCATTTTGCGACATTTCCCACACCTCTGGCTCGCCGATGTACTTCTCCTCCGGATCCTCCTCGGCCCGCGTCGAAAGCTTTATCTCATACTTGTGATAGCCGAAACTGTTGAGCATGTATTCGGCGAGGCGAACCACCCCGATAATTTCCTCTTCGACCTGATCGGGCCGGCAGAAAATGTGCGCGTCATCCTGCGTGAGGCCGCGCACGCGCAGCAGACCATGCAGTGCACCCGAACGCTCATAGCGGTATACAGTACCCAGTTCGGCCCACCTCAGAGGAAGATCGCGATAACTTCGCGTATCGGTCTTGTACATCAGTATGTGAAACGGACAGTTCATGGGCTTCAGCAGATACTCCGTACCCTCGACATCCATCGACGGGTACATGTCCTCCCAGAAAGTGTCCAGGTGCCCGCTCCTCCTCCACAGGTCCTTCTTGGCAATATGCGGCGTGTACACTATGTCATAGCCCCGATCGCGATGGACAGACCGCCAGAAGTCCTCTATGATTTCACGTACCACCGAGCCGCGGGGATGCCAGTAAATCAGGCCCGCCCCGCCCTCCTCGTGCGTACTGTACAGGTCGAGATCGCGTCCGAGACGGCGGTGGTCGCGTTGCCGGGCCTCCTCGATACGTTCGACGTGTTCCTTCAGGTCTTTTTCCTGCTCAAAAGCGGTTCCGTATATCCTCTGCATCTGCGGTCTCGTCTCATCCCCGCGCCAGTACGCCCCTGCGACACTCAGCAGGGAGAGTGCCCGCACGCGGCCGGTCGAGGGCAGGTGGGGTCCCCGGCAGAGATCAATGAATTCGCCCTGTCGGTAGCAAGAGATCACGTCATCATCCATATCCTCGATCAATTCCACCTTGTACGTCTCCCCCATATCACGGAAGCGCTCCAATGCCTCATCGCGCTCGTAGGTGACACACTCAATGGACAGATCCTCATCAATAATTGTGTGCATCTGCTGCTCAATGTCCGGCAGATCTTCCGGGGTGATTGTCTCCGGAAGATCAAAATCATAGTAGAAGCCGTCCTCTATCGCGGGTCCTATGCCCAGCTTTACATCATCGCACAGCCTCTTGACAGCCTGCGCCATAATGTGGGCAACGGTGTGTCTGTAGATTTCCTGGCCTTCTTCATCTGCAAAGGTCAGGATTCGCATGTGCCCGCCATATTCTAACGCCTCAGACAGCCCCATTGGTCTGCCGTCAAGGTATCCACCAATGGCATCGCGGGCAAGCCCGGGGCCGATGGATCTGGCCACATCCAGAACAGTGCTGCCCTTTTCTACTTTCTTTACCGAACCATCCGGCAGG
>PWGR01000242.1 GCA_003554565.1 Clostridia bacterium | reverse complement strand
CGACTGCGCTCGATCTTTGGTGGGGTTGCCGTTGATGATGCGCCATTTCACCGCATGGTTCAGGGCCCGCCTGAGCACCGCCTGGATGTACTGCACTGATCGTGGTGACAACCCACCGGGTTGACTGTCCAGGCGCCCTTCCCGCAGCTTCTGTCGCAGAAGATCTTTCTACGCAGAGTCTTCGACCCGTAGGTTTTGATCTCTACCAGGGCACCGAACAGGTGGACGGCGTCGATACAGAGAAATCGCTGATCTGCTTTGACGATAACGAAGTGGTTGTTTGGGTGGACGAGGACGGCAATATGGTACAGGGCGAAATAGATGGGGAACAGCTCCCCGAGGAAATGGCCGAGAGTGCGCTCCGCGGCATACTCGCCAGTGCCTTCTGGCCGTTCATGATGGCGGAAGGCTTCAACATTCCCGAGATGGTCGGCACCGATAGTTTGGGGGCCGAGACGACCATCGTAGACACCTCCCGGCAGCAGATCGGAAACGTGACCCTGGATGTCACTACGGTGCGCGTGGTGCTGGGTCCCCCCCTGGCAGAGGACGAAGTGACGCTAACGTGGGGCGTAGGCGATTTTGGGGATTTCCAGATGCTCGTAAACTGGTCGAGAGAAGAGGGTGATGATCAGACCGGCTTCCGGCTGGAGATTGTGGACGTCGCGTTGCGCTGAGTGAGCGTCGGGGTTTTTCCCTACCCAGCTCTCACAAGATAGAAGGGTTTATCGTCAGGGGCTGTGGCACCTTCGCAGCCCCTCGACCCGTACAAGCGGGCCAAATTTGCCCGTTTCGGCTTGTGGCAGGGCGCTCAATTGATGAAGCACTGTTTCCGCCTCCATCTCACCACTCGTGCTGATAATGCGGATTATCGAAGTCGGCGGAGTGCCACGAAATCTCCTCAGCCACTGTCTCGCTGCTTTAATTCAACCACGCAAAAAGTGAACTGGCAGGCAGGATCAACCAATGTTGCCAACAATACTTCACAATGAAAAGGAGGATGAAACGCACTTTTCGCATCCTAATTTTCGCTGAGCCAGAATAAATTGATTGTCGAATTTCCAGGTATTGTCTAGCTGTTCTCCTCCGTTTGTGCTATGGTCAGCTCAACGGGAGGAGGCGAGGCTTTTGACCACCGTATTGTTTGATGGTCCCGCACCGGTGATCAATGCTTTGTGTGAGCAATTGGGAGTGCGCCGGATCCTGGATACGGCACTGAGATGGGACAAAGAACAATGCCTGTTGTCCCCGGGTCAGAGGATCGTGGTGCTTTTGATCAATGTGCTTCTGAGTCGGCAACCATTGTACCGTGTGCAGGACATGTTCTATCAGATGGATGCGGAGAAGCTCTTCGGTCGCGGCATAGATTGGAAGTGCCTCAATGATGATGCTCTCGTTCGTTCTCTGGACAAACTGGCCGAGGCCGATCCGGAGAAGGTGTATCAGGCCCTGGTTCTGGAGGTTCTGAACGCCGAGGGCGTAACCGTGGATGCACTTCATGTCGATACCACGTCCGTATCCGTACATGGGGAGTACGACCTCGACGATGATGAGACTGCCCTGAATGTGACCTTCGGTTTTAGCAAGGATAATCGCCCAGATCTAAAACAGTTCATGTATGGACTGGGTGTCACCCGGTCAGGAGGGCTCTCGCAGCTGCTGCATGATCTGGGAAGGGCCAGTCCATTTATGACCTGAAAATCCAGAAGAACGGGATCGTGGATCTCTCCCCACATCTCTTTGACTGACACGTGAAATACTCTTTTCTTTCCACTGCCGCAGCGTCTTGATACAATATCTCTTTCCCTCCTCATCCGGCCCGGGGAGGAGGGTCCCTCTGCACTTTCTGATTGCCATTCCCTGCATTCCTATGTTGCTATCTGCAATGGTTCTGATAGTCGGGGACGCATAACTGTGTGTGTCCAGCATGGCGGTCACCTGCGCTTGTTCGAGGCTCACCGCATCCAAGACAATGGCGGTGCGGGTGTGTCTCAGATCACGGAAATGAATTTCAGGTAGCCCGACTTTTCGTATTAGATGTTTCGATCTGCCGCACGAGGTTACGAGGCAGCATGGGCGTATCGGTCTTGCGTGCAACAGAACACGGGAATCTCAGAAGGTTTTCTTTTGCAGATATCATCTCCTTGACCTTCTATATACCTTCATCCCGGGTGACATTTGTGACGGTGTTTCAGTCCGTCAGGGCGCCGACAAAGACATCCGTGTTCTGCTGCATCATTTTGATGTAGCTGTCAGCCCCACTGTTTTTTTCGCCAATGTCATCTGAGTAGACCACCCCGCCAATTGGGACTCCCGTCTCATCCGAGATACTTTCCATGTATCGGGGGTCCACCGTGCTCTCCAGGAACACGGCGGGTACGGTCATGTCCTCGATCTTCTGCACAATTCGGGCAATCTGCTGAGGAGTTCCTTCCTCGGGCGCATTTATTTCCCATATGCCCATGCAGTCAAGATCGTATGCCTCCGCATAATACTTGAAGCAGTTCTCGCTGGTTATGATCACCCTGGCCTCATCGGGGATTTGCTCTGTTTGATGCTTAATCCACTCATGCAGGTCTGTCAGTTTGTGTGAGTAGTCTCTAGCCCTCTCCCGGTAGTAGGATTCGCCATCGGGGTCCAACTCGATTAGTGTCGAGACGATCCTCTCTACGTAATAGTCGCGGACGTATTCGGGATTGAGCCAGAGATGTGGATCTGGACTCTCGGAGCCCACCAGCGATATGGTCGGCCCATTCTTGGCTGTCGGAATTACCGGGACGTCTGAGACGTTCGTCATCAGACGATTCAACCATACCTCAAGACCGTAGCCATTGACGAAAACCACATCAGATTCGTTGGCGGCACGAATGTCACTTGGTATTGGCTCGTATTCTTCGGGTTCTTCACCTATAGGCACTAGGTACTGCACCTCGCCCCTTTGTCCTGCGATCTGCCCTGCAATGTCTGCAATGATGGATATACTGGCGACAATCTGCAACCCGGAGTCTTGTTGTTTATCCTGTTGTTGTGTTTCGCAGCCTGTGATTGCCGAAGCGAAAAATATCATGGCAATGAGGACGCAGGATATGCCGCAGAAGAGACGACCTGAACGCTTAACGTGCACTTTCAATGTCCATCACCTCTCATGGTATTTACTACTGGATCCCTGAATCGCCGGTCAGGTATTTGTTGATGATGAAGGCAATCGCAAACATAATGCTGACAACCAAAACTATCGAACCTCCAGTTGCCACATCGTAGATGAAAGACAAGTAGACGCCAATGATGGATGCAAGTGCTCCGATTACGACCGATACAAGCAACATCCAGCGCAGCCGGTTTGTCAGCAGAAAGGCAGTTGCTGATGGTGTTATCAACATGGCAACCACAAGAATTATTCCTACCGTCTGCAGCGAAGCGACGATGACCATGGATAGCAATATCATCAGGGTGTAGGAAACTCTCTTCGTGGGTATGCCGACGGTCTTGGCCATCACCGGATCAAAGGTGGAGATGATGAGCTCACGGTGGATGACCAGCAGTCCGCTCAGTGCGACCAGATTCGCCGCAGCTGTCAGACCCAGATCATTCTTGGACACCGCCAGGACATTTCCGAAGAGAATATTCCACAGGTTGATACCAGTTCCTCCGACCGCAGTTATCATGACAATCCCCAGAGCAAATGCCGAAGTAAACAAAATACCGATGGCCGCATCATCATCGAGCTTGCTGTTTTCGCTTATGTATCCGATGCCAAGCGCCGTCAGCAAACCGGTCAGCATGGCTCCGATGAAGAAACTCACCCCGAGAAGGTACGATATGACCACGCCCGGCAGGACTGCATGAGATATGGCTTCGCCCATGAGAGAAAGATTCCGGAGGAGAATGAAGCAGCCAATAATACCGCAGGTTATCCCCACAAGTACTGCTGCTAACATGGCCTGCTGAAGGTAACTGTAGCGCATCAGGCTTTCTGTGAACAGGATCAGCCCCCTGATCATTTCGGAATCACTGCGGCATCGTCATCATGTGCCAGCACCATGTGGGAATCCCTGTAGGTCCGGGCGAGGTTCTCAGGGGTAAACACACATTGTGTTTTTCCAAATGCAATCATCTCACCGTTTATCAACAGCAGGCTCTCGAAGTACTCAAAGACCTTATCAAGATTATGGTGGATGACGAAAATCGTCTTGCCTCCGCCAGCCAGCTCCCTCAGGAGGCTTATGATCACCTTCTCTGATGCGAAATCGATGTCAGAGAATGGTTCATCCAGAAAGAAGAGCTCGGCCTGCTGTGCGAGGGCCCGTGCCAGAAAGACGCGCTGCCTTTCGCCTCCGGACAGCTGCCCAATCTGGCGGTCCTTTTTATCATGCATCCGCACCTTTTTTAACGATGCTTTGACCGCTTCTCGATCCCGTGCTCGGGGTGGACGCAGCCTCTGCATGTAGGAGTACCGTCCCATCATCACCACATCCCCGACTGTTACGGGGAAGTGCAGATTTATGTGATTTTGCTGAGGAACATAGGCGATACAAGTGCCGTCCAGCTGCGACGGGTGAGCAGAGAGCAGGCGGATATTGCCGCGCTGAAATCTCACGAGTCCCATCATGGCTTTGATGAGTGTGGACTTTCCTGCCCCGTTCGGACCCATG
Organism: Clostridia bacterium; assembly: GCA_003554565.1. Classification (GTDB taxonomy): domain Bacteria; phylum Bacillota; class Sulfobacillia; order SLMV01; family SLMV01; genus PWGR01. The sequence goes on along the minus strand of PWGR01000242.1, from coordinate 3,916 downwards.
ATCCCCGTGAGTGTTCCATGATTTACGGAGAAGCTAGCATTCTTCACTGCCACCACATTTCCATATGACACCGATAGGTTCTCCACTCGGACGGCATGGTTACTTGAAGTGCTCGTCACTCGGTACCCTCCCCGCAGCCAGGTTAGCTATCACAAATTAAGTTGGTCTGACTAAAATAGTCGTCAATAGCTGTGTATTGTTCGAGGGGGAAAGATGTGCTTGTCTCACCGGTACATGATTGATTGCCGCGATGTAGCAAGAGGGTGATGCCTGTGCTGCCGAACCCGGTGTGAACGGGCACTGAGGAGCAAAACCCCGGTGGGTCGTGTTTCTGTTGGGAGTTCAATGTTTTGCCAGACTCCCCGCGCTGGCGCAATTGATGCCATGTAAATATGATTAACATGATGATGCTTCATGAGGAGGATGTAGTATGGATGTGCAGGAGCGAAGGAAGTTCTGTGGTGCGGTAACTGTTGGTGAACGAGGACAGATAGTGGTGCCGGACCATGCGAGGCGTGACTTTGGTATCCAGGCAGGTGAGAGATTCCTGGTCTTTGGTGATCTGGAGCAGGGACTTGCTCTCGCCATCGAGGGCTTCCTGCGTGAGACGATGAAGAACATCACTTCTTTTCTGGATGTGAGGCCCGTCATGGATGAGAAAGACGAAACTTCCGAACCAACCCAGCGGGGGAAGAAAGGCCAAGACAGTAAAAGACTCTTGCTGAGGGGAAAAGCTGCCCGAGCAATACCAGGCCACCCGTGATTACAATTTCATCTCCTGCAGGAAGTTCTCCACCACGACATCCTTGTCGTACTGGTCAATAGGGTGTTCCCTGACCGGACGCTCACTGACAAGAGCCAGGATCTGCTCTATGTCGTAGGGTGTGTACAGGTTGTCTGTGTGCACGAATTCGGGGAAGCACATGGAATCGGGCGCCACAGGCAAAGCGCCCAGGTAAATTGCCTCGATCAATGACGAAGGAAGCATGTCGGCAATCGATGTGGTCACCACTATCGAGCCCCGGGCCAGTCGGGAATGGTATTCTTCTTTTGTGCAGTTATACTGGAAATCGAGACCTATCCGACCTGCAGCGTTGAGAAGAGGGCCTATTGAAGTTGCCATGCCGGCCAGCTCGTCAGCACTTATTCCCGACAGGTGCTGTACCCTCCATCCCTTCTGGACAAGGCGAGCGGCCACCATGATCTCGATTGCGTGCAACTTTTCAAGGGCGAAGCGCTGGTTGAATATAACCAAGTCGGGATCCTTGGGGGTATCACGGAATCTCTCATAGATTGAGTAGTCGATCGGGAAGCCGGTTACAGCGACCCGGTCAGCCAGGTGAGGATATGCTTCACATATGCATCTCTTACACCAATGGGAACAGGCGAGGATCTTATCATAAAGTGCCAGCCGTCTACCTTCATTGAGTCTGTCCTCTGCCTCCCAGAGTACCGCCGGTTCGAAGGGCATAGCTGTCAGGCCAACTACCAAACCAACTTTCCTGCCGGGTTTGTCTTTGATGAGTTCAATGATCGGGCTTTGCGCCCAACCAATGAACCAGGTATCGGTTGATTTGCTCCGGATCTGAAGATAGCGCCTGATGGGTGCATTGGTCGTCAGCCAGTCGAAGGATGGCAGTTCGTGAAAAGGCACCCGCCTCTTATTCAGAGCATCAGTGACTGCGCGGGTAAAGTTGCCGGTCCAGTTTCCACTTGAGTCGTTATATCCCATGAAGAATAGCATCAGAAAGTCTCCATAACCTCGAAATATCTCGCGAACACCATCTCGGGTGCGTATTGGCCAATATCCACCTTGCAGACAGGTGGGTCGGAGACCAGAGTCATGATCTTGTCAATGTTGTACGGTGGATAGAGGTGTATCTCCGGCAGGTATTCCGGGAACGGCCCCCAGTCTGGGGCCAGCGGGGTTGCCCCGAGTGTAGCCGCCTCCAACGTACCTATGGACAGGGTATCGGCAGCAGATGTGGTGATCTGGATCTGTGCTCGGGAGAGATTTCTGTAATACTCGGCCTTGGTATCATTGACAACAAAACGGAGTCCGCGTTTCAGTCCCTGTCGGTAGAGTGCTCGGGCTTCCCGGTCACCGAATATGTGTTCTATCAGATTCCTGGGGCACAAATGCATCACCATGTATCCGGCTGAGATCAGTCTTTCTGCCAGGTGCACCTCGAGGATGTGCAGTTTGTCCAGACTGAAGCGTTGGTTGAAGGCTATGAGATTATCGGTTTTGGACTGCAGCTGCTCTGCCCTGACAGCTTCCTGATCAAAGGGAAAACCGCTGACCACAATGTCTGCCTGCAGTTGAGGGTATCGATCTGCTATAAGGTTTTTTGACCACTCGGAGTTAACAAAGATGCCATCATATTCACGGAAAGCTTTGGCCTCATGCAGGTCGTACCCTTCCAATACCGCGGGCTCGAACAGGCTGGCCTCCAGTCCGTGAGCATGGGCGAACTTCCTTCCCGGCTTTTGAGCCACCCATTGGATTATAGGGTTGTGGGCATAGGACAGAAGCCATATGTCATCAGGACGTGTCCTGAGGGAGCCCACCTTCTTAATCTGATCGTAGAAAGAGCCGACGAGGGGAATATCGCGGAAGCTAACCTGTCTTTCATTGAGCTCTGAGCGAAGCGCTTGATTATACATTCGGAAGTAGTTGTCTTCTCTTTCTTCTTCTGAGAGGAAGTATAACATGCCTGACACTCCCTGATTGTCACACGAACCGTGTGGAATGCCGCAGTCCGAGCCATATGCAATGCCGGAGTCACATCTTCCCCACTTACAGTCCGACTGCGATTCTTCGACGAACACTTCTTTTGTTCATGATATGTGGTCGAGAAGGGAGGGTGACCGTATATTGGCTCACGCAGCACCGCAGACGGGGGAGCATTGATTGCTCCGGTTTTCAGTCTTGTGAGATTATGAGATCGGGAGGCCGTTCAGATTGAATCGCGCTGTGCTCTTGGCTCTCGACACATACGATACGGGGGAGGTAGCGGAGGTCCTGCGGCTTGGATTGGATCTCCTCGATCCACAGGCGAGTTTCGTGGGTGAGGACGTGCTGATCAAGCCAAACCTGCTGGTGCCCGCTGATCCCGACAGTGGGGTATGCACGCATCCAGCCGTGCTGGCTGCACTTGTGGATGTGCTGCGCGAGCGAGGAGCTTCTGAGGTGCGGGCCGGCGACAGCCCGGCCGTACATTCGGCATCTGCTGTGGTCGATGCTGCCGGATTGCGTGAGATTCTGGATGGCAGGGGGGTATTGCTCGAGGAGTTCAAAGATGTGACCTGGGCATCATGTGCAGACGGGCAGGTGTGCAGAAAATTTCCCGTGGCCAGGCAGGTTTTGACCACCGACAATCTGGTGAGCGCTGCCCGCCTGAAGACCCACAACCTCACGCGCTACACCGGTGCCACAAAGAATTTATACGGGTGTCTTGTCGGCACACACAAGGCACGATTGCACCTGAGATATCATAGAGTGGAGGAGTTCAGCCGCATGTTGGCGGATCTTGCGCTGTTGATCAGACCACGACTCTCGCTGGTTGATGCGGTGATTTCCATGGAAGGTTCGGGGCCACGCTCAGGCAATCTCAGACGCACGGGTTTTGTGGTGATGGCTAGTGATCCTGTGACGGCCGACGCTCTCGCCTGCCGTGTTATTGGCCTGCCGCCACGCGAGGTATTGCACCTCAGATATGCGGCAGAATCGGGTATTGGCGCGCTCCGCACTGAGGAGATGTGTGTTATGGGTGCCCAACCGGGAGATCTGCGGGTGCAGAGATTCCGAGTGCCCCCGGGAACGCCTGCTGCTACCTGGCGGATCCCACAGCCGTTGATAGACATTGGGAGACGACTTGTTCTACGCAAGCCGCGCGTGCTGCCAGAACGATGT